>NZ_CAJGZP010000005.1 GCF_904846155.1 Psychrobacter fulvigenes | reverse complement strand
AACCAGACCAGTTACCTCAACCTCTAGGATTTCTAGCTTTTTTATTGCCAGCAATGCCTTTTTTCACGAGGAACCTCAGATTCAAGCAATTAAAATTCGTCTGCCCATTTCCATATTTTCTCAATCCAACTGTCATCAATACCTAACGGTTTATTAGAAGTATTAGAAATTTTTTGATGATAATTATTATTATCTTGAGTCATAGTAATGCTCCTCAGCCTGCTTCATTAATCAGCATATTACGTAAATTAACCTGAATTCGGGATAAGTCCTCCATTAAGCTACTGATAACATTCATATTTCCCCAACTTCTTTAAAGCCAGCCACATTTTTGAGGGTTGGTTTGTAGGGAAACCAACAATAAGCTATCAGTCCTGACAACAGATTGGTGATAAACCCAGTCACACTGCGATGGCGAGAGTGCTCAATTTGGCACAGATTTTTCAACTCATCAAACACCGTCTCAACCAAAGAGCGGTGGTTGAGTAAAGTCTTATCAACAGGATCAAGCACTTGCTCCTTCATATTCTTGCGTAGCTTGGTGATGAGGGTTGTATCGCTGTTTTGCGATAACCAGTCATTTAAGGCTTTACTGATATAGCCTCTATCACCAAACAGCTTGCCAAATAGGGGCTTGGTCATCTCTTTGACAGGCGCTCTATCATCAGTATTACCAGCGGTCACTTTGACTGCTAATAGTTCACCCTTATGATTAATAATAGCGTGAAGCTTAAACCCGTAGAACCAACCCATGCTGCTTTTGCCTCTTTGTGCCATACCATGAAAGACCTTGTGACGATAGATACGCTTATTATGGCAAACCGCTATCTTGGTTGAGTCAATGTAGCTGATACCGGTACAGTCGCCCATCATACTTTGCAAGTAGGCACATAAAGGCATAATGCTGCGAGGGATCAGTTCAATGAAACGGGAATAGCTTGGCAGGTTTGGAAACGCTCCCTTCATCATGCCAAGCATATGATGGTAGTAAAAGGCTTTAAGCTGTCGATAGCGTAATTGATGAAACAGTATCAAGACGGTCATAATCTCTGCTACACTTATCTGGCATGGTCTTAACCGACGCCGTCCATTAGCGATGAGGTTTGCTTCAAACTCCGGTTTGAATTGCTGATAAAAGTCGTCAATGTCGCAGTATAATTCGGTTAGGTTATCCATGTAAGAAGTCCTTTTTGCTGTCGTTTGTCTTGGTAAACTTACTTTAGCGTATTAGGACTTCTTTTTTTATCTTTTTCTTCGCTTATCCCGAACTGAGGTTAAGTAACTATGCTTAGGCAACTGGGCTCAAATTACTGGGCTTAGTTCATTGGACTTACGTAGTTTAATTCAATGAACTCAAGCAACTTTGCCCCTTAAGGCTTATTAAACCTATACGAAAAACACCTCAATGGTCTAAGACCATTGAGGTGTTT
>NZ_CAJGZP010000004.1 GCF_904846155.1 Psychrobacter fulvigenes | reverse complement strand
GAGTCGGATAGCCTTTATGCTTAGCAATACCGTATTGCGGGTACTGAGAGTCCAAATCATACATGGTTTGATCACGACTGACTTTGGCTAATATACTCGCCGCTGCGATACTGGTATGACGCGCATCGCCTTTTACCCATGCTTGGCAGTCGATAGCTGATTGCGTTATTTTTGATGCCGCCAGTCGCTTACAATCAAGCTCAGGGCAACGATTGCCATCGAATAGTATTTGCGCTTGTATCGGACAAGAGACAGCATTTGTAGCGCGCGCAACATGCTCTGCGACCACGACTAATAACTCTTCTGTACACAGTCGCATACCGAGCATAGTTGCTTGCAGAATATTCACCTGATCAATCACCGCCGCTGGAATTTCAGCCACGACATATCCAACAGCATGCTGCTGCACGATGGGATAAAGCATGTCGCGTTTTTTTTCACTGAGCTGCTTAGAGTCGGGCAGTATCGATAGTGGCGTGTCTTTCAAGGCTGCATCTCAATCAGACCTGACCACGTCGTTGGCAATATGGCAGCAGCCACATGGACGCTGCCGAGCAAAGGCCCGCGACCTGCTTCATCAACGCCTATTTGTAATGGACGACGTTCTACGTCTAAGCTTAATTTAGATAAGTCCTGTAGAAACTCATCGGTAACATGCAGCTGGCCTGTTAGATGAATCGGAGCCACCAAGCTAACGTATTGGCCTTTGACATCGATATGGTTATATGACGATTAATAGTCGTGATATCTTTAATCCTGCCCTCTTTATCATGACCAACGTCAGTATTGTTACGACTTTCGATATTGCTTTTTAGATGACACTCATTACTCATAGCATTAGACTTTTTATGAAAATTTTTATTAAACTTTTAGGTAGTTTTTATTAGCGCACTCTCTAGTAATTCAATGAGTCGTCGTTAAGACTTTCTTTGAGCGAACCACTCTGCAACCACACTGTTTGCAGGGTCATGGTTGCTTTGTTGCTGTAGCTCTTGCTTGGTGGTCACCAGATCTTGCAGTTGCTCAGCATAGGCACGGGGTTGTAACAGCCGCATCACGGTACGACAGATATTATCGCCACTGGCCTGCTCTTGGATCAGCTCAGGCACAATTGCGCTGCCAGCTAGAATATTAGGCAGTGCCACATAAGGGACTTTTACCAAACGCTTAGCAACCTGATAAGTCAGCTGATTTAACTGATAGATGACCACCATCGGACGCTCGAGTAACATCGCCTCAAACGTCGCAGTACCCGATGCCAACATAATAATGTCAGAAGACGCCATCGCTTGTTGACTAAAGTTTGGCTGGCTTTCATCATAGACGACGACAATGGCGCCACGCAGTTGCTCTGAGCGCTGATCGATGACGTCTTGGACGATATACTGATGGTTTTGATCAACGGTTGGAATGATAAAACACAGCTTAGGATCAAGTAACAG
>NZ_CAJGZP010000003.1 GCF_904846155.1 Psychrobacter fulvigenes | reverse complement strand
GCATCAAAGATCCTAATTGCAGTGGTGAGTCAGGCTCAATAGTGCCAAAAGTCAGTGCAACACCTGTTGTTCTACTTGGAAATGGCTCTCTTACACTAAATTGTAGCTTTCGATCACTCCAGCTAAAGCCTTGTAATAGAGGGTGCGAAGCTTCTCCTGTAATTGCCATCGCACCAGCAAGAATAGATTGAAACCACCCCGTTGATCCCAATCCTGTTGATACAATAATGCCTGATGAAGATTGCACTTCTTCAGCGCCATTCCATTGCAAAATATACTGTGCGGAAGTGTGGCTTTTAGGGCCAATAAATAAGTCATTAACCGCTAATAAGGATTGACCATCATTGGTTGTTGCTTGTGCAAAAGTGACCGTTTTAAATGGCATTTTTTTATTAATGGTGTTAATAACTGTCTCTTTTAATTGCCCTATTTCAAAGGGTAATAATTTACCATCCCACCTTGATGGATCAGGATTTATGGCAATGATAGGCTGTCCATTAAGGTATTTCAGCGTATTGGCAACAAGCCCATCTTGACCAATCACCACCACAATATCGTGAGGTGAGAATTGATAGCTGGGTAATAAGCCTCTTTCTAAAAGTTGAAATCGTCCTAATGATTTTAAAATCAACTCAGCTTCTGTGAGTTGCTTTTGATATAAATTGTGTTCATTGAGGTAATCCTTTACCTCAACATTGTTGTGTTCTAAATAGAATTTGGCTTGTGACCAGGTATTAAAGCGCTCAATTAATTCCTGTAAGCGGCTTTTTCTCATCACCAGCACAAAGCGAAAATCTTCGTTACGTTGCATTATTTACTGCCTTTTTTCATAAATTGGCTAAATAAATCAGGTGTGATATTCAACTCGCCGATTTTTCCTGAATTCAGTGCTAAGGTTTCAAATGCCATTGCCATTAATTGTTGTGAGTCCATTTTTGCTAATGCCATTGCTTTTAGGTTCTCAACTGGTAATTCACGATAAGCACGCATGGTAGCTTCAATAGCATAAGCATCCGCTTCTGATTGTGTTCGCTGATTTTCAGCACTTAATGCGACTAGTTCTTTGCGTTTTGCTTCCGCATTAACTTTGGCTTCAAGGCGTTCTTTTTCAATCTCAGCTTGTTCGCGTAGTAATGTACGTTCGTTTTCTAAACGTGCTTCTTCAATCTCTTGGCGTTTACGTTGAACAGATAAATCGGTTTCTAATTCAGCCTCTTTAATGGTGCGCTCTTGTTCTACTGAGAATTTACGACGAGCATAAATGGCATCGTCGGCTTCTTTCAGTAAGGATTCTCTCGCTTCAGCTTCTAGTGCTTTTAAGGTTTCTGGTGATGGTGTGATTGCCGCTATAGAGACATCTAAAATCGCAATACCTAATGCCTCTAATGATGGATGTTCAATTAATTGTTCCATCACTAAAGTCACTAATGATTGGCTAAGTAATAACGCTTCTCTAAGTGGTGTACTTTGGATCTTTGCTTGATAAAGGATATATTACCTTAGAAACGTTTTATAGTGGCTTAAAAAACTCAAGAGGTGGTATATCTAAATTAAAGAAAGAAAATTTTGCTAAGTATTTAGAATCAGATGAAACGATTGTTTTAAGTACTTCTAATTTAGAGCAAATAATTTTTTATGGTTTTTCTCAAGAAAGTCTAGATGAATTATATTCTTCTATTGAATATCATTTATCTAGTGGGCATGAACTAGAGGGTAATTTTCTTGATGCTATTAATCAAATAAAATCGAGGCTACCAAGATATTATATAAATTTTG
>NZ_CAJGZP010000002.1 GCF_904846155.1 Psychrobacter fulvigenes | reverse complement strand
GATGCTTGGTGCCGTATGCTGGCTATTCCTACTGCGGCCTCTATGCATGCATTGCATGAAGACGGAATTGATCTGTAGCGAACATCGCGCAGATATTCCCGACGCGCTGATGAAATGGATTGATGCGGTGGCGGATATAAACGTGCAACAGATTAGTGCAGATCAGATATTGAGGACTTCGGTTTTTGATTGCATGAACAGAGTTTTCGATCGCTTTGATTTGCTTTTGGCGCCCACGTTGGCCTGCATGCCCGTGCGTAATGCCACTGATGGCAGTACGGAAGGGCCAAGCGCTATCAACGGTGAAAAGGTCAACCCGTTGATCGGCTGGTGCATGACGTACCTGACCAACTTTTCCGGACATCCAAGTGCCAGCGTTCCGGCGGGTTTGATCGATGGACTACCGGTGGGCATGTTAATCATTGGCGATCGGCAGGCTGACCTAGATGTAATTGCCGCAAGTGCGGCTTTCGAGGAAGCCCGCCCGTGGCTGCAATATTACGACATCCCAGCCAGACGTGCACTGCAATAGCGAAGAACCCTCTAACTCCTTAAATAAAAATAAAATAAAGGATCAGTCATGATTAGCGTCTTCTTAACCTTTGCTGGAATATCATTATTTATTAATGGAATGCGGATATGGCTGGATACGGTGGGGAACCCAAGCAACTTACTGGAAGGAAAGGATATTGCTATCGTCAATCTTTTTACGGGGTTCATAGGAAGCACCATAGTGGCTTTACTTATGGCTCAAGGCCATGGCGTGCCCCAATACGACTACTCCGGCGGGGCGTATATAGGTTTGGTCTCCCTAACCTGCGTATGGATTGGCATCAATCAATTTACCGGTGTAAATGGGACTGCAGTTGGTTGGTTTTCGCTGGTAGTTCCATTCTTTGCCATTCCGGCAGGAGTTATAGGGCTGAGGAATTCCCAAAGCCTGTTTGAAACATGGATGGCCTTGAACTGGTTTGCGTGGGCGGGCTTGTGGTTCCTGTTTTTCCTGCTGTTTGTACTCAGATGCAATATCGCTAAATTTACGGGCGCCATGACGGTTGCTCAATCGATAATGACAGCCATTTTGCCAGCAATCCTGCTGCATACGAAAGTAATCTAATTTTGCTCATCGCAGAGTAAGAATGCCGTTTCGATAACAAAAAATTGCGGCCGAGACTCTGTTGTGCAGGCCCAGCTTGAGCAACAGACTTTCGACATGATGCGCAACGGTGCGCTCAGAAATTTGTAAGGCCGGGCAATTTCCTTAGTTTGCAACCCCCGACCAACCAACTGGCGATATCGAGTTCCCTAGGCGTTATCGAGAATGGCAGGACACCAGGATGAGCAAACAACAAAAGCTCACCATTTTTCCTCATCGCTTTCATTGACCAACGCTTGCCATGGCAATCCTCAATATAGAACTGATGCGGGATGCGGCTTTCGCTATCAGCTCTCAATATTTTCTCTACTGTTCTTACTCCAAGTACCCGCACTGGATCTTCACGATTACAAAATACTTTTTTATTTATGACGACAAAAAGGAAGCTCTCCGGAGTGGCTTCGCACTCCAACGAGACAATTTCATGCCACCAATCAGTCACGCTGGCCAGAATGGGAGCCGAGTTCGAGATCAAGCGCTGCGCCTCACGGCTGACTGAATCGGTTGTTTTGATATTTATATGCAAGGCGCCTGTGTATTGGCGTTCCTCGGAAAAAAGGAGCTGGGTAATACCGCCATGGTAGCCTTTGGGAATAAAATATTCTTTGGCGAACAGTGTATCGCGGTAGGGCCTAGCGGTTGAGTTCCATTCGAGACAGGTCAAATTGCTGGACCTCAAAAAAACCATATCTTCATCGTAATTAATAAACGTACCATTAAGGAAGTCCAGCATGCTTTGATCATATCCACTGGCGCCGACGGATTCGTGTTCACGGGATATTGGATTGAACATGGAAATGGCAATTGACGCATCCTCAAAACAAGACCCCAATAGATCGATCATGGAGGCCCTTATCGTCTGAAAGCCTTTTCGTACGGCTGGCGTATTCATGGCTGAAGCTCTCTTGTGGAGTAATTATTGCTACATCTTATACACGTTACTTCCTTGGCGTCTTGCCATTTACATCAACCCGCCCGTTATGAAACCTTGAAAATAACCTTCGACATTGCTTGACCCTCCACCCGTTTCGCGGGTTCAATGCTATTGCTTCCACACTCGGAAAGCATGGCTACGGTGTGCCAGCACCAGGCCAAGCGCCCGGACTTATCCGGGCGTTCCTTTAATGCCTTGATGCCAGCCCTAGCCCGACCACCGCGCCCGACATAATTCCTATAATCTGAACCTCGACCCTACCTTTCTTCACTTGCAGAACCTCCTGCTTGGCGTTCGATGAAGTGGCCCGACCGAAGCCGGGCCGTGACCATTACCAGCGCACCCGCGCCTTGGCTTGCTCCACCTCATCAACCGACCAAACCCGCTTGGCATCGCCTTCAAGCGTGCAGCCAGTGAAATATGCCTTCGCCCGCAACTCTTCGGCTCTGCGCACCAGCTCCGCAGCCTCATCCATCAGCTCCGCAACGGCATCGCGACGCGCTGGAAAATCAGTCTTTGCCGCCTCGGGCAACTCATCAATCCACGGCATGATCTTGTCCATCTAAACTCTCCAACTTCTGACCTTGCAAGATGCCCGGCCTTCAATTGATATACTAGGGCAATAGGCCCTATCTGTCAATAGCTTTAGCTAAACTTTTTTCGATATATCGATTTTGTTTAACTTGAGTTTAGCCGCTAAATTTTCCCTTGGCGCTCAACACTTTCCCAAATGACCCCCAGCCCCGCGAAATAGCACAGCAGCGCCCAATTTGCGTATGCAATTTCCGATTCACCGCTAGTCCATCGCCGGATCGTGCGGCCTCCACCTTCTCCAAGCCCTAACAAATTCGCCGCCCGCTCTTTAGTAAGCCCCCCGAATCGAAGCGCCTCTTGAACCTCGTCGCAGGTAGGCCGTTGCCAGCCATCTTGAGCCGGTCGCAAACATTCCAATCTAATATCTGCCTCTTTCATAACTCAACTTCTCCCAATAAACTCACAATCCACCGCCTGGCGAAGAAATATCAAAATCCACTTTTCGCTTGGCGTACAACTTAGCAGCCTCGGGCCGCTTTGATCTTTGCCTGGGCATCAGCCGCCCACTTACGAACAATAAAAGCTCTATGCGCTGGCAAGACAACATCGACCTGGGCAAAGCCCTTGGGCACATCCACGGTCGCCGGCTCCCGGCGCGGTGGCGGCACCAGGCCGGCCGTCCAGTCCGGCAGGACATAGCTGGCCAATCGGTCGCGGCTTTCCGGCTCGATCATCTTGGGCTGCTTCTCTTTGAGGATTGCCGCGAAGATCGTGGCCGCCACGTCATCGACAGTCATACCGCCGCGCAGCCGGTCGAAGTTCGAGCGATAGCCCGTTTCCGAAATAAATGGACTGTCCAGGTCAACGGCATTAAAGGCGAAATGGCACCCCATCACCCCAATGCCACCACCGAAATCGACCAGTGCGCGCAAGCCCTCGACTTCAATCAGGAACTGGCCAGCCTGACCCCAACAGGGCACATCACCAGGCGCGGCGCTGCAAAGCCGGTCAATGACGCACCCGGCGGCATCCTGGTCGGCCTGACAGCCAAAGAACGTCCCACCGTTGAGCTTCCAGGTGGCAGCCTGATAACGACCTGTTGCCAGCTCGACCGCCGCATCATCGCAGGCCATCACACCGGCGTTCAGCTCGTCAACCGCAGCCCTGGCCACGGCCAGCAGGCCGGCCCGGTAGCCCGGCATTGAGTCGGCCAGCCTTGCCATCAACTCGTCACGCTCGTCGCGCTGCACTGATATGGTTTTTTTCATGGTATGACGTGGCCCCAGCTTTAACTGGGGCCAGCCCTTATCAGTCGATGGCGCGGTAAATCCGCGCAGCTTCGGCGTGCGTTCCAGCGTACTCACGCAACCAGTGATAACAGTCAATCAACGTATCGCATTCGTCCATGCCTTGTGTTTCCTCTGCGAGCTGGCCCAGCGCAAACAACGTGGCAACGATCCCGGCCGCATCAGCGGACATTTCCCCACTGAAATAATTGCCGGCCACCTCCACCTGCAACAAACCAACTTCCGGGGCCATGTAAAACCCTCCATTGGTCAGCTCGTAAAAATTCCAGAATCCACCGTTATAGCCACCAGACAGCCTGCGCATCCAGCGATAAACAAGACCTTCGCCATGCATCATCAAGCGCGGGCCGAAGTAGGTGGGCAAAAACGCCATACGGTTTTCATCATCGACCTGAACGGCAGTAACGGGGATCAACTCCTGTTCTTGGCTGTTCATGCTGCCACCTCCGCATTGATAGCCGCGATCCGCTGCACCGAATCAACCAGACGACTCTTGACTGCTGCAACTGCCTGAGTGAATTGCTCCACGTCATAAGCCGAAGCCCGGTTGCACTCGGCCCCCTCAACCCCAGCCAGAACACGGCCAGCGATCCGCTGCCAGTTCTCGATTTCATCCACACCCACGCAAGCGTGGTAATCAACATTAGCCACACGGAAAAGGTGATCAGCTTCTGCGCGATAGGCTGCAACTTTGATAACTCTAGACATGGAAACTCTCCAACTTCTGACCTTGCAAGATGCCCGGCCTTCAATTGATATACTAGGGCAATATGCCCTACCTGTCAAGAATGTTTAGCTAAACATTGGGATTTATTGCTTTTCCTTTGGCGTTCAACCTTTTAAGTTTTCGAGCCACTCCGGCAATGGGCCTACAAGCCCCATAGTGCGGCCTTAACCCCCAGGGAACACCAACGCATTACCAGCACCGCGAACGCGGCACCTGAGCGATTCTGGGCGGCCTTTTTTCCAGCCAAAAAAAAGCCAGCGCGCTATCGGCCGGCTTTCGTCAAAACTGATAATTTAGCGGCTAAAACTACATGCTCGCCTGCAAATGTTTTACCGCCGCCACGAAATCCAAGCGCAGCAGGTGCATCGTCAAATCAACCGCCCCGCCGCCGCCCTTTCCTGCTCTGGTGTCGTACCACTTCGGGCCGGTCGCCAGCAATTCCACCCCAGCGCCACCCAGGGCCACGTTCAGCCTGACAGTAGTTTTATCTTTCACCGGCACAAAATCGGGATCACCTTTCCAATACAAAGCCAGAGCATCGAGCGTGGCCACTACTGGAATTCAGGCGGGAATGTTTTTCTAACTCTAGACATTTGGCAACTCCATTACTCCGTGCCGTTCCGGCACTGCGCGGGATGATGGATAAGTCTCAAGCGACTTACCCACAACCCTTGCGGCTACTCGCATTTTCACAATGCCTGGCTACTCAAAAACAGCGCCTACGGCGCGGGCGTGGGCTTCGCCATTAGTAATACGC
Organism: Psychrobacter fulvigenes; assembly: GCF_904846155.1. NCBI lineage: Bacteria > Pseudomonadati > Pseudomonadota > Gammaproteobacteria > Moraxellales > Moraxellaceae > Psychrobacter > Psychrobacter fulvigenes. The sequence continues at coordinate 51,422 of NZ_CAJGZP010000002.1, read as the reverse complement.
ACGGACTTTGAACACTCGCTGAGTGTGCTTGCCGCTGGCTGTAATACGCACGGACTTTGAACGCTCTTCGCAGCCTTGAGGTAGCCAGATACGGCACCAGCCGACACGCCCATTTGGGCTGCAATGGCTCGAATACTTAAACCTTGTTCTCTGAGGCCCTGGGCCTGCGCCTGCTTCACGTTAGCGGGTTCCAGGTATGTTTCCCTATCCACTGCCCCAGCGGCACGCCTGCGGGCCGTCTCGCGCTCCTTGAGGCGCATAGCAGCCATGCCCTTGCTGATGATGGTGCGCAGCTCGGCCTGCTCGTCGTCGGTGATCTGAAACAAGCTGATGAGCGTGTCATTGCGCGGGGTATAGAGCGGGGCGAACTCACGGCCGCCAAAGCTGACCTTCTCGCCGGCCTCATAGCTTTTTGCCTTGGCGTACAACGTCATCAGCTCTTTGCTGTTTTGATTCCAACTAGGGGTTCTAGGGATTTTCCCCTCTAAAGTAACATAAATCGCCATACTCACGATATCTAAAGGCATACAAAGGTGGGTTACTTCTCCAAAGTATGGCAAATTATGAGGTTAACTACCCCTTAAACTTAACGTAATTCCTATGGCTATAAAAAACGAACTCTCAATTCTTACCAAAGCTGAGCAGCTTGATCTATATTCTCCGCCACTATTAACCCCTGAACAGCAACGATTGTATTTTACGCAAAACGAGATCGAGTTAACAGAGTCGAAAAGCATTCGCCTAAGGAGCCATCGATGCTATTTCATTGCGTTATTAGGGTATTTTAAGTCTAAGCCTGTCATTCTTTCACCTAGCTTTAACCTCATCTTTAACGATATGCAGTTTATTTCAACGCAAGTTCAAGGAGGCAAAGGGCTCAGGCCTTTCAGCATAAATAAGATGCAGCGTGACCGTATTTATCAAAGAATACTGAGGCTACTAAACTATCAGAAATGGGAAGAAAGTCTGCACTTTGCGCCGTTGTACGATCATCTTGTAATGGTCGGCAAAGCTTGGCTTGAGCCTCGTTATCTATTTGATGCAGCCGCTGAATATCTAGCAACGCATAGAATTGCCATCCCTAAATATACTGTCGTACAAAAGCTTATCAGTCGTGTTATCCAACAGGTCAAGAAGACGTTAAATAATAAGCTTCGTATTCATGTTTCATCTGAACTACACGGATTTCTAAATACTATTATCGATGACAAAGATGGGCTCTCCTTAAGCCAGCTTCGAGCAGGTGCAAAAAGCGTTATGGTGACAGAGCTAAAAAAAGAACTGATTGTTTATCATCAGTTACAGCCTTATACAAGACAGATTGATGATGCTGTTAAGGACTTAGCCTTATCGTCTAAAAACCAACAACACTTCGGTGAAATGGTGGATTATTATGGTAGTAAACTAAAACGCTTTAAGCGTCCACAGCAACACCTATGGTTGCTGTGTTTTCTGACTCAACGCATACGGCAAAGCTTAGAGCGACTGACTGATGGTTTTATTCATCATATCCGGAAACAATAAGAAGCTGCGCATGCGTTTGCCCAACAGGCAGTGTTTGATTCATGGAGGTCAGCTGCGGACAATGTCACCAAAGCTGCAGAATTACTCCATCTGTTTGTTGATGACAGTATCGACGATAATCAACCATTTGCAACGGTTAGGCAACAAGCATTAAGTGTAATGAATAACCAAGATATAGAAACGCTATGCCTGTACTTAAAAAAGCAAAAACGCACAGTAGAAGAATATCAATGGCAATATTATGATGATCAAAACACCTTACTTGAACAGTTATTAAGGCCCGTGTTTCTATGTCTTGAATGCCAAGCAGGTAAAGGCTCAGAAGTATTGGTGACACAGCTCAGAACCACAAAAACAGAACTATTAGCAGGTAATACATTGCAAACAATGGATAGTACACTTATCCAACAAAAACATCGTCCATGGTTACTCAACAACGATGTTGTTCATCCACAGCGATACGAATGGTTGCTTTACCGTCAACTGGCTTCTCGGCTTAATGGTCGAATTTACTTATCAAACGTCACTAAATATCGTGCGCTAGAAGACGACTTAATTGCATCGTCAATACAGTCTGATCTATTGGCATCGTCAACGTTGGAAAAGCTAAAGCAGCCGATTCAGAAGCTACTGCAAGTAAAACAAATACGCTTAGCAACATCCCTAGAAGATGTTGCTCGTCACATTGATAATGGTGATAACCGCAATGTGATCATGAAGAGCCGAAGTGGCGCACGATGGCGACTGCCAGTTAAAGGCTCCCGATCATTTGTCAACAACCCCTTCTTTAAACAGATGATCCCCGTCAGTATTGCTGATGTGTTGCGTTATGTTGAACAAGAAACCAACTTTATGCAATGCTTCGCACACGTGCTGCCAATCCAAAAACAAGTAGGCGCCAATCAGGATGATTTATTGGCTATTCTCATTGCGAATGCGACACATCGTGGCGTATATGGGATGGCACAAATATCTGATCGCAGTTATGATCATCTAAGCACTATACAAGCTAATTATATTAGGCCTGAAACCTTGCAAGAGGCAAGTGATATCATCAATAACGCAGTAGCGGCACTCCCTATCTTCCGTCACTATCACATCCAAGAAGACGTCCTACACGCCAGTACCGATGGGCAAAAATTTGAAACTCACCTTGAGACTTTTAAAACTCGCTACTCCTCGAAATACTTCGGCACCAACAAAGGTATTACGGCCATGACGTTAGTTGCCAATCATAGTGCGTTAAATGCCCGTATAATAGGATCTAATGAGCATGAGTCCCATTATATTTACGACTTACTACAATCTAATACTAGTGATCTTAAGCCTGACGTACTCTCAACCGACACCCATGGTGTTAATCATGTTAATTATGCCTTATTGGATTTATGCGGCTATAGTTTTGCGCCTCGGTATGCTCAGTTCACCAGTGTGATCAATGACCTATTTAACGTAACTGAAAGCGACGACGGAAATACGCATCTGGCGCTGAAAAAGCCGATAAAAATGAATGTGATTGAGGAAGGCTGGCAGGATATTCAGCGTATTGTGTTATCCCTTCAAGAAAAACGCACAACACAGGCATTGCTAGTACGCAAATTATCTGGTTATCCATCTGGACACCCTATATTACAAGCATTAACGGAATATAATAGGCTCATCAAAGCCCAATATTTACTTGATTATATTGATGATGCAAGTCTGCGCCAATATGTTCAACGAGCACTGAACCGAGGCGAAGCCTGGCATTTCCTCAGGCGAGCCATTGCATCGGTCAATCGTGACCAGTTCCGCGGAAAAAACGAATCAGAAATAGTCGTTTGGAACGAGTGTGCCCGTTTGACGGCAAATGCAATTATTTACTTTAACTCGATGATCCTAAGTCATCTACTACTGCACTTTGAAGACGTTGGTGACGAGGAAAAAGCTGCAATAACTCGACAAGTATCACCCGTTGCATGGCAGAATATTAATCTAAGCGGCACTTATCAGTTCGCTAGTAACCGCAAACTACCTGATTTACAGGAAATAACTAGGCCTATTGTTCAAAATGAAGTCTAAAATGAAAGGTAACCCAGCTCCACAAGCCACTAACTGCTTGGGTTATGGCGATTTATGTTACTTTAGAGGGGAAAATCCCTAGAACCCCAACGTGCTAAATATCTGAAGTGCTGCCCTGAAAAGCGCTCACTGCGCAGTCTGACCCCTGCTGTCAAATCCGTACAGTTAAACTTGGGAGATTTTAATCATACAGCTCAATGCCTGTATAGGGCACCGATCACGAATAGAATATGTATGGTAAGTACACCATGAAGTACACTGTGACTATTTCAGCGAGTTAAAACGTTGATACTATTAGCCTACAGATTGATATTCAAGTCCTCACTAGGGAACCGTATTCTTATACTAATCTGAACATAATTTTTTGTATATATCATGTGAAAATATCAATTTTTAAGAGCTAAGAAGCCTACAATCTATTTAAATATTGAGAGATTTTTATGAATGATAAATCAAAAATATCAGATAACGCATCATTAAATGAATTAGACAATGCATTTAAGATAGCAAAAAATATATCTAAAATACCTTTGATTAAACATATCATGCCTCGCATTCATAACGCCTTATCAGAATTTCTTGAAAGTGAGCCTCAATTTTCTAAAGTAAAAGAAACACCTGATAATTTTAACGAAATATTCTCAAAATTAGGATGGGTAGCTTATGAAAGCATAAGCCTAGATGTTATGGCGACAGCAGTTGATTTATATGCTGCAAAGGGCAAAGAAGTTGCTGAAAATTATCTAGGGCGTGTCATCAATTAAGCCAAACGACACAAGAAACTAAGTGAATGGCACTAAGGAAATGACTGGCTAACTTATCATAGCGAGTGGCAATCGCACGATACTGCTTAATCTTGGCAAAGAAGTTTTCTATTAGGTGCCTCGCTTTATAAAGCTCTTTATCGAAGTCTCTTGGCTGCAGCCGATGACACTTAGATGGTATAACTGCATTACCTTGCACTGCTTTAATCGGTTCAATAACGCGGGCATCAGCATCGTAAGCTTTATCGGCAAGCCACGTTTGGCTAATACTGACATCAAGCAATTCATCTGAGCCACACAGGTCATGAGCTGCCCCACCTGTTAGATAAAAGCCAGTAGGATTGCCTAGCGCATCTGTTCGAGTATGTATTTTAGTCGTCAGTCCACCTTTGCTGCGTCCAATGGCTTGATCCCTTTTTTCCAGCACTGTGCTGGTGGGCTTTAACAATCGTGGCATCTAGCATGGCATATTCGTCATCGGATTGTTCAGAGAGTTGATTAAAAACCTGCTCCCATACGCCTTTTTTTGACCAGCGACTAAAACGAGTATGAATCACTCTGAAGTCGCCAAAGCGTTCAGGTAGGTCACGCCAAGGTATGCGGTCTTGTAACGGTACAGAACCGCTTCTACGAACAAGCGGTTATCCTTTGCAGTAACACCAACGTCACTTGGTTTACCAGGTAGAATGTCTTTAATTCTCTCCCATTGGTCATCACGTAGGGCATGTCGTCTTGTCATAGTCATTGAGCTCAAATTCCTAAATACGATCTAAGTATAGCTTATTCTGAAATATCTATGCTAATTGATGACACGCCCTAGCTGATACCTATGATAAGGATACGATACGAATAGGGTTAATGAGTTTTTCAGGTCACAAGCATTTCAAAAAAAGGTTACGACTTCTAAGATTAGCTGAAATAGATTATTTGGAAGGTAGATATCATGCTTGTGTGCCATTGCTGCTTAGCTTGTTAGATGGTGTGGTGGACGACACATCTGGGCATGTTGGTTTCTTTGCACAGGGGTCTGATTTGGTAGTTCGGGACTCTATAGCTGCACATGAAACGGGATTAACAGTTTTAGCTAAGATAATGACAAAGAGTGCGAAAAAAACAAATGAGAGTCCATGCAATATTCCATATAGACACGGTATATTACATGGAAAAGAGCTTGCTTTCGACAATAAGATAGTCGCAGCAAAATGCTGGGCTGCATTTTTGCTGCAAGAAACTGGGCAGAAAGTTATGAAAAATTGAAAAATGAGCCTGAAGTAAAAGAAGAATATGGTTTAAAGCAGCACCTTGCTCATAGGGTAGAAATGAAAAAGCTCAACGACGCTATAGCAGCTTGGCGTCCAAGAAACATGGTAGATATTGATTATCTGCCTTCTTGTGGTGGGAGTGATAGTCTGCCAGAAAACACACCTGAACATGCTGTAGCTCAACTCTTAGAATATTGGCAAAAACAGAGTTTTCAGCTTATCTGTAATATGTTTGTCTACCCTAAGAAAGCCGTACAAGCAAAAAATGATTATGGTGGAAATGCGCCTATCTCGTTTAAAGTGCTTAGCGTTGAAGATACAGCACCAGTTGTTACGAAAGTAGAAGTAGAAGTCAGCTTTCAAAAAGAAAATAGAACTATAAGCGAAAAGGTCTTAACCATAACGAATTACTTAGATTCAGACGGTAACACCTTAGTACGGTCTGACCCAAACGGGAAATGGAAAGTCATGGAAGCATCGTTAGCTAGAGTTGCAAGCCTTTACCAAAGTTTCTGAAAACTACAAACACTCTATCAATCTATTTTTTAATGTGATGGTTGCCGCCCCTTGCGTAGGGACGAAAAAGGATTCTAGGTATCCTACGCCCCATGCTCTACCAAAAAATGTAAGGCGCAAAAACTCAAAACCGTATTATTCATAGTATTGAAATATCCATATACCTTACGCTTTGAGAGTTAATAACCTATTTTTACAAGATGCGGTATACCTTATTTTGATAAATTTAGATTTTGAGCAGGCTTAGTATGAAAAAAAGGACTGTAAAAGATTATATTACTTTAGGTGGCTTGCTGATATTGTCTGTAATTGGTGGGGGACGATAGCCACCTTCACGCCCAGAATCAGGGTTAGGGTTAGGTGAATTAGAAGGGTTAGGCTTATGAGGTTTTGGCTGAAAACCTCTGTTGTTACCTCTACCTGCTGTATTATTATCAGTCATACTATTATCCTTAATATTAATTTTTATCGGGTGGTTTGATCTATGAGTTCATTACAAATGGTCTTCATCTTCAGATAATTCCACTGATCTTATGTCATTTGACAATATAATTATGCCTGCCGATGCTTTATGTTTTTCTTTGAAACCGCCTTCTTCATTTGGATGCCAACACTCGTTTAAGTATATTTGAGGTTCATGAGGGTAGCTTGAAACAAATGAGCCAGATCCGTATTTACCATAAATTTTCGTACTATCATTCAGTGTTATTATCACCCAACATGCAGTTCTTGTTTTAAACACAAAATCCCATGGCGAATTGTCAGGGTGTGCGATATTCAATTCTCTCAACCATTCACTTTCTCTAAACCGAACCCATATATAAGCTAAAGCTACTGGTGAGATGAATATAATATAAAAATAGAAGATACTGTAGAGAATAGGGAAGCTATAACTTTGTTTTAAATACTCTACTAATAATATGAAAACTGAATTAAAACCATATATGACACAGCTATAAGTAATACTATCTAATATGTTTTGATTAAAGTCTCTTATTTGCATCGGGTAAAGCAAACTATATACTTTCATACATATGAAGCCGGGCATCATAAAAACTACAAAGAGTAGCAGTTTGCTCTCATCAAAAAAATCCATCCGGCTTTCTTCCTAAACAATTGATTATAATAATAATTTTATAAAATACTCACACATTATTTAGAAAATCTTTTAGGACGGGCATATATAGTAAAACCTGTTCACGGTCACTATTCTTTTCTTTTTCACTTAATTTGAAATATTCTGTGTTGGCTTGTATTGTCCAGCGACTCACTAAGTCAGCAGGTATTGTTAATGACCCATCTTCATTTCTCTTGCACTGTTCATGAAGGTATTTTTGCCAGTGTGACCAACGTTCATGCTCTATAGCCGCAAGGCTTTCCATTAAAGAATCTGGAATATTAAAGTCTAATTTTTTATTCATATAGTATAAGCCTCCATTAGATTAAGCATTTTTCAATAAGCTTATAATAGTGCTGTCCTAGAACAGTAAGCTCACAAGACTTACTATTCATTGCTGCATAAAACATGTGTTTTTCCCCAACAGGGGTTACTAAATTAACTTTAACAAACTTCTGAAGAAGCTCAAATATATACACATTTTCTGGATTGGGTTCAGCTATTGTAGGATCATCAATTTGCTCTTGGTTTCTATCTGGCTCAAAAGAGGGATCAAGAGGAAGTTGATAATCTATTCTTTTAAAAAAAACAGTCAATTTTCTTAGATCGTCTAACTCAACTAGTGGAGCTACATTTCTAAGAGAAATAAAAGTTTGTACGTTCGTCTTAAATACAGGTCTTGGAGACCATGGACCGAGTGATTGGTCGATATGAGCATATACACTACCTGGTGTTATTTCACCCAGTAGATTAGTTGCCGAACCCCTTAGTGCATCTACTAAAAGGCTTGTAAAAAGACCAGAGCTGCTACCTTCTTTTTCATTTTCTATGGCATATTGGTCAGCAGTGGCTGCTGTTAGAATAGTCGTTCCCTCCTTGATCTCTGCCATAGTAGAAAAATTCGGATTATTCGCAATTTCTCCACTGAAACAACTATCAAGAATAATAACTTTATTCTTAGCTTTCGATTTGTTTGCAAGTATCATTACTTCAGCAATTGGTAGCCCATCATCTCCTTCTAAGGTATCTTCAGCACATAAATATCCTCCAGTTTCACCACTAAACCCATGCCCCGCAAAATACAGAAGAGCTATATCTGCTTCTCCTGAAAATAGCTCTGTAATTAGGGTTTTGAGTTCACTTCTAGTTACAGCAGATCCTTCACGACTCACTACAAGACGAGGAGTAGCAAAGTTAATCTTTCCATCGCCATGATGCTCTAATACTGATTTAACCTCATATGCGTCATTAACACACCCTCTGAGTGGAGGTATTTCCGTGTAGTTATCTAATCCTATAATTAAAGCTTTACGCATATGAAAACCTATAATGAATTGATAAAATTACTTATATCTTGCTGCACCCAAGGAATAATCTTAATTCCGCTTATATTAGTTCTATCCTTGTTATAAACCCAAACACCTAGTATCGGTTTTTTTTCTTCTTTCGCACATTCAATTTCCCATCTTTGACCTGTAGAATCCACAGAATTTACGCTTACAAGTATGATCACACCATCAGATCTTTTAATACGTGTACGCACCTTGTCTTTCCAACCGGAATCGTAAGCCTTTTTAACTGACATATCTATAAATTCATAAGGCACTCGATTGTTAAGAGTTTGACCCTTAAAAAGATCTCTCATCAAACTATCTTCTATTGCGAATGCTACAAAAATCACTTTTTTATCGTTAATAGCCATATTCTAAATCCCAACTTATTTTTAATATTAGATACTCGATAGTATATCTTTAGTCATTAATATAACTGTATGTATGGTATTTAAGCATCTAACTCTTCATCTTTATGTACCAGATAAATGAGTACACCTAGAATAGTAATAAAGAAGCGAAATGCATCAGGCACACCGTTCCATTCAGAGGACATCCACATACCAAACCACTCACCACCAATCGACATAAATGATACCTGCCATGTTAAAAAACCTAAGGTTAAACCTGCAATGGCTAGCTTTTTACTACGATTAAAGGCTTGAGCTGTGAGTTTTCTGTTGTTCCATAATTTCCAAGCTCCTGCTAAACATAATAAGCTTGTTAAGCTTTCTAAAAGAATAATAATGATATAACCTAAATGGTGAATCCAAGTGGCTTCTATCGCACGATATTTAATTGTTGCATCAGGAAAAATAGTATCCATCAAAAATACATGATGTACGAAAGCAAAATTACTGCCGTAATCTGTAATATTGCCAAAAGCTACTAAGAAGGCAAAAAAGCCAATGGCAGCAACCATCAAAGTTTTGGATAAACGTAAAATCATAAAAAACCCCTTTAATTTGAAAAGCCACGCTATGGTCAACTTTGAAATAATCCATATCGAATTTAGCTTATTAATATTTACAACATTTCGTCAGATGTTAATTGCATATCGTTTACAATCAAGTTTCCACCAATGAGAAACACATCTATTTCGTCTTTACTCATCAGTTGGGATAAGAGATCAAAACTACTTAGCTTTACTCCTAATAAATTAAAAATTTGTTTTTTTATCGAAGAAATTCCTAATTCTATTTTTTCTATTTGAGTATTATGGTACTCAATACCATCTCTAGTAAGGTTCCTATCCATCTCAATATCTCGTTTATAATAGCTGATACGTCTATCTAAATCACTTATACGACTTGCCATGATATCGTTAATATCGCTCTCAGCTTTGGATATAAAATCTTTATGTCTTTGAATGTTACTTTTAGAGTAGTTACCACTGAGAATTATTTCACAGATTCTACCCGCTACTAATCGTTCAAAAACTGAAAAAACGGGATGAGTTAATAGCTTGTCTTTAAATAGATAAAGTTCATTTTCATAATAATATTTAGAATTATAATCTGGGTTATTCCCTTTAAGAGAATGTCTAAGTTGTTCTCTTTGAGAGACATAAAGCTCATAACAATCATCGTTGTTTTTTACTATTCGAGACAAGTAAGCATCTCGAAGCGATTTATCTAAAGCTAGGTCAGGTATGCTATTGAAAATATCTACTATAGTTTCTGATATTCTTTCAAAGCGAGCTTGCCCTTCAAGAATCTGATGGTTTCTAATATCAACACACAGGTTAGAGATATATGACAAACTATTCTGGATTGAGCTGTACAAACTTATACCTAACAAAACTGGCATTAAATTTGATTCATTATCCAACTCAACTCTTTCCAAACCAGCAACGTCGCTAATTTTTCCTTTTTCAATACACGTTGTTGTAGGAAGCCCTCTTAGTTCCCCGCTGTTTATTGTCATTAGCTCTCGGGAAGAGCCTTCCTTGAAAACTATTCTGTAGAAGTATTCATCTTCGTTGCCTTTTGCTGAATAATTCAGCTTTTGACTAAGAGCAAAGATAAAGGGCGAATTTGAGATCAAACGAGGATTGGTTATCAACTCACTAAGTTTTGGGTTTTTATCAAAAATAACTTGAATGCTTTTCGGTAAATTTTCCATAAATACTGCTCCACTCACTATTCAAGTAAATTAAAAATTTCCACCCACGCCTTTAAACTTTTCAACAAAGGCAGCAATTTTCTGTAAAACACTTTGCTTTTTGGTCAGGTATTGAGGGTTAAGAGGGCTTAATTTAGGCAAGATAGCATTCAACTCTGTACCGTTCTCACTGGCGTACTCACGCTTTAGAGAAGCGGTGATATAACGCTTAGCAGCTTCTTCATTCAGGTTTTCAGCGGCAATCATATCTTTGACTTCGCGTTGTTGTTCTACCTGAGCATAGCTAAAAAAGGCATCAATGATGCTGGATTTGTCAGGGATGGTATCCAAGTTGGTTTGATTGATGAAGTCTACTACCAAGCTCTCTTTAGCGCGGTTGCCAAGGCTTGCCCGAATCAAACGACGTACTTCCTCGACCAAGGCGGACTTATCCTTGGTATTCTTGTTATGCTCAAAAATCAGCTCAAGGATGTAATCAAGGTTAATCTCTTGAGACTTAAGAAGATCCACCTCAAAAACCACTTCATCCCAGTCAAGCGAAGACTCGCTTTGATCCTTGGCTGCTTTTTCACGGCGCAGCCAATCACGTATGTCGTTATACGTTGATCGATAGTCTTGTACTTCTCGTTCAGCAGGTACATCGATGCTTTGCATGGCAGCAAGATCTTCATCCGTCAAATAGTGATCAGCTTTGAACATCTCCACTGCCTCATCATCAGTAATATCTATGCTTTGAAGCGCTTTTAGGCTCGCAAACTCATCATAGTTTTGTAAGATGTTCTCGACACGTAAGTACTCACCAAATAACTTAGCAAAGTCCTTTTTGTCCGCCTCTTTGACGATCTCATCAGGGTTAGGGAAACGTTGCTGCAGCTCTTTAATCACCTCCAAATAGCCACGTCGTGCTTTGCCTGTCGCAATATCAGTAAATCCTTCTAGATACTCCCTATAGCTTTTTTCTAACACCACGTTTTTAGTGTTTCCATCCCCAAATAAGGTGATGGCATCAATGGTCGCTTGCTCTAAGTCACGAAACGTCACGATGTTACCAAAGGTCTTAGTCGCATCATAAATGCGGTTAGTCCTTGAGAACGCTTGCATCAGTCCGTGATAGCGAAGGTTTTTATCAACATAGAGCGTGTTTAAGGTCGGCGCATCAAAACCTGTGAGGAACATACCGACAACAATCAGTAAGTCCACATCCTGCTTAATGACGCGTCCTGCAAGATCACGGTAGTAATTTTGAAAAGACTTACTGTCTACGCCGTAATTGGTCTTAAACATCTCGTTGTAATCATTAATAGCACGGCTTAAAAATTCTTTAGCACTGCTATTCATAGCGGTAGGCTCAAAGCCTTCGTCAGCAATGTCACCGATTGCGTCTTGTTCTTCATTGGCAGCATAAGAAAAGATAGTGGCAATCTTTAAGGGCCTCTCGCTGTCCTTTTGTAGCTGATTCAAGGTCTCATAGTAAGCCTTTGCTGCGTCCACACTACTGACGGCAAACATGGCATTAAAGCCTTTGCCGCTTCCTTTTAAGCGATGGGTTTTTTGCTTAAAGCTTTTTAAAACGTACTTTGATATCTCTTCAATACGATCAGGGTGTAATAACAGCTGCTTGTTTTCAGCAGCTGTGAGTTTCTTCTCATCTTGCTCGCTTTCAATGGCTTGAAACTGCGGGCGCACGTCATTATAGTCCACCTTAAACTTCAAGACCTTCTCATCACGAATGGCATCAGTGATGACGTATGAATGCAGTTCATGGCCAAACACACTGGCAGTTGTCTCTGCACCTAAAGCGTTCTCTGGGAAGATGGGGGTGCCTGTAAAACCAAACTGGTAGTATTTTTAAACTTCTTCTTTAAGTTCTTTTGTGCTTCACCAAACTGGCTACGGTGTGCCTCATCAAAGATAAACACCACTTGTTTATGATAAATGGGTAAATCAGCCTCACCTTTGATCAGGTTATTTAACTTTTGAATGGTAGTGACAACAATTTTATTATCGTCTTTTTCAAGGTTACGCTTGAGTCCTGCGGTACTGTCGGAGCCATTGACGCTATCAGGGGAGAAGCGCTGGTACTCTTTCATGGTTTGATAATCAAGATCCTTACGATCCACCACAAAAAACACCTTATCAATAAAAGGTAGCGACGTTGCTAAGCGTGCAGCTTTAAAGCTGGTTAAGGTTTTACCTGAGCCTGTGGTATGCCAAATATAGCCGCCACTCTCGAGAGTGCTCCACTTTTTGGATTGATAGGCACTGTTTATTTTCCATAAGATGCGCTCAGTAGCAGCGATCTGATACGGACGCATCACTAATGAGGTATTACTCACATCAAAGACGGTGTAATGCATCAGCACGTTTAATAGGGTATTTTTTTGAAAGAAGGTCGCAGTAAAGTCTTTTAAGTCTTTGATTAAGGTATTGTCTGATCGCGCCCAGTTCATGGTGAAATCAAAGCTGTTTTTATTGCGCGTGGTGGTATTGGCAAAGTAGCGGGTATCGGTGCCGTTTGAGATCACAAACAGCTGTAGGTATTTATATAAGGAGTTATCGGAGTTAAAGCTCTCTTTGCTATAACGATGTACTTGGTTAAATGCTTCACGAATGGCGATGCCACGTTTTTTAAGCTCAATTTGCACCAAGGGCAAGCCATTGACCAAAATAGTCACATCGTAGCGATTGGCTTGTGTGCCTTTTTGAGCAAACTGTTTAATGACCTGTACTTTGTTACGTGGGATGTTTTTTTTGTCTAGCAGTGCAATGTTCTGCAGGTGCCCATCATCAAAGGTAAAAGCATAGATATGATCATCATGAATCTTTCGAGCTTTGTCAGTGATGTTATCACTAGGATTATCAAGATACTCCATCACAAAGCGCTGCCACTCAGCATCTGTAAACTGTACCTCATTTAAGATCTGCAGCTGTACACGTACGTTAGCGAGCATCGTTTCAGGCGAGTTTAAACCAGGGACAAACTCATATCCCTGGTTTTGTAAGTCTTTGAGTAGTTCACGCTCTAGATCGTCTTCAGTCTGATACCCCCCATCAGGCTGATCGCACTTGGTATATTTATTTAAAACGATAAAATTATTCGACTCAGCAATGGTTTTTGTTTGTTCAGTCATGAGCTACTACCTCAGGCTTAGGGAAGCTTAACAGCAGGTCACGGTAATACTCATATTGCTGCTGACGTAGCTCTATTTCACGCGGGAGGCCTTCGGTTAGCGATGTCGTTAAGGCGTCAAATTTATCGAGAATAGGGACGATGCGTTTTTGTTGGTCGAGCGGAGGCACCGGAATAGAAATCTTCCTTACTGTTGGAACCGTCAATTGTGGTATTCCACCTTTTGTTCCTGCAATTGGAGTCATATCTAATATATAATTTAAGCATCTAGTTAATATAAAGCCCTTATTTGGCACTAAAGCTATTAGGCGAACAATTGGAGTAAATTTCCCCTGCCTAACTGTGTGATATCCAACTTTTGCGCCTCTCGCCGAAATAGTCACCGCCTCACTTTCAATTTTATATCCATCTGTAAAACCATATAGTCCTTTGTCGCCCGTTGCATTAGCGTAAATTGGATAAGGAAATTCATCTGTGGGATTAGTTTGACCTTTTATGAAAGACTCTGGCAAGTCACCACCAGCAGAAATAGAAGAGCAAACTTCATTTAGAGTTTTCCACTCAACCTCACCCTCTTCAAACGTCAGTAACTCATCACGATAACACGCATACTGCTGCTGACGTGCTGTAAGTTCTGCTGTAAGTTCTGCTGTAAGTTCGGTAAATGTGTCTAAAATTCGGACGATTTCGGATTGGATGTTTAGGGGTGGTATAGCAATACTTATTTTAGAAAAAGTACTAATCCACTGACGTTTATGGTCACCCGCTATATCCTGACTCGGTAATGAATTTAGGTAATAGTAAATATACTTTAATAGAAACTTTGATTCATCAGTTGAAGTTATCATTTTCATCGCTGATGATTTAGCTTTAAAATCAAAATCTACCCACTTATTTGCAGTTGTAAAATCGTCAAAAATAATTACGGGACTTTCTGAAGCTTTATAGATACCCTCAGTTTCATTTGTATACCCTAAAACAAAAGTCTTACCAGCTGTCAAAACAGGCGTACTATAATCATTATTATAATTCTTTGATTTGACAAGATATTTAGTTGGTTGCTCATACGCAGCTACATCACCTAATTCCTTCCACTCAACCTCAACCCCATCAAGTAGCTTTTCCATATAACCTAACTGACTCATGCCTCAATCTCCGCAACGATTTTATCGATATCAGCACGCAGCTTATCAATCTTAGCAACTGTCGTTTTAAGCTCGCTATTTAAAGCTTTAATATCTATAACCTCACGCGTATCTTCTGCTTCTACGTAAGCACTTACCGATAAGTTATAGTCATTTTTAGCAATATCGCTGTTATCAACGCTTGCAGACAAATAATCCGTATCTTCTTTAGTATCAAACAACGCCATGATCTGCTCGATATGCGCATCGGTTAGCACATTGGTATTGGTCTCTGACTTAAACAGCTTACTGGCATCAATAAACTGCGTCTTACCCTCTGTTTTGTGCTTGGATAGCACTAAGATATTAACCGAGATACTGGTTCCAAAGAATAAGTTGGGTGCTAAGGAGATCACCGTCTCTACATAGTTATTATCTACCAAATACTGCCGAATCTTTTGTTCAGCACCGCCACGATAGAATATCCCAGGGAAACAGACAATAGCGGCGCGACCCTTACTCGATAAGTAATTTAAAGCATGAAGCACAAAGGCAAAGTCCGCCTTTGATTTAGGGGCCAATACGCCCGCTGGTGCAAAACGCTCATCATTAATTAAGGTCGGATCATCACTACCAATCCATTTCACTGAATACGGCGGGTTAGAGACAATCGCATCAAAGGGTCTATCCTCCCCAAAATGCGGATCTAACAGCGTATTACCAAGCTTGATATTAAACTTGTCGTAGTTCACGTTATGTAAAAACATATTCATACGCGCAAGGTTATAGGTAGTGTGGTTAATCTCTTGACCAAAAAACCCCTCTTCAATGATGTGATTATCAAAGTGCTTTTTAGCTTGCAGCAATAAAGAGCCCGAACCTGCAGCTGGATCGTAGATTTTGTTAACTGTCTCTTGTTTATGCATCGCAATTTGTGCAATCAGTTTAGACACGCTTTGGGGTGTGAAGAACTCACCGCCTGATTTACCCGCATTGGCCGCATAGTTTGAGATCAGATACACATAAGCATCGCCAAATAGATCAATCTCACTGTCCTCAAACTGATGCAGCTTAAGGCCAGCTACCCCTTTTAGCACCGCAGCTAAAAGAGTGTTTTTATCTGCAACAGTATTACCTAATCGGTTACTGGTGGTATCAAAATCCGCAAACAGACCCTTAATATCAGGCTCAGACGGGTAGCCATTGGCCGAGCTTTCAATCTCTTTAAAGATAGCGGCCAAATCCGTATTCAAGTTTTCATTTCTATGCGCATTATCCGCTACGTTAGCAAACAGCTGACTTGGGTATATGAAATAACCCTTAGTCTTAATCGCATCGTCTTTAATATCAGCAGTAATCACTTCATCAGGAAGAGCGGCATAATTAACGCTCTCATCCCCCGCCTCAATATAATTGGCAAAGTTCTCACTGATAAAGCGGTAGAACAAAGTCCCCAACACATACTGCTTAAAGTCCCACCCATCGACTGAGCCACGAACCTCGTTTGCAATTTGCCAAATTTGTCGATGTAGTTCGGCACGTTGTTGGGTACTTGTCATGATAAAAATCCTATAGGAATAATGATGGGGCTAGAAGCCCCTTATGTTTTGTGTAACTTAAATCGTTATTGAGTACGCTTTGATTAAGGGCAATATACCTTAGCACTGCTAACCGTTTTTGGTTCTATTATATGGTGCTGATATAGGAAACAGTGCTTGTTTTGCCATGGGCATTTTCTTTACAGCTTGCTTCTGCGTCTGGCCTAAGAAAACAAGCTTCTGATGATACTAGTAAGGTGCACAGCGTTCGACGATATGTGTAATTTTTTGAGTTTTTTATACATATCCTTTTTATAGGTATAGAAAAACGAATTTTTTATACCTATCGCTCAACCAATTTTTCCTCAATCATTTCAGTCAACAACTCAGTCACCGTTTTTCGGCTTTCAAGCGCGTACCGCTTGAGCGCAATGTGTTTATCTTCATCTAGATTAAAATTCACGCGTACCGTCTTTTTGGGACTGTCCGTCACATCCGATAAAGCCAATTGATCCTTAACGTTCTTACTAGGACGACCTGCTGATAAACTCATGACTTACTCCTCACCAAAAAATGTTTGAATCTCACTGACTAATGCAGTTATCTCTTGTATCGCATTGCTATTAGGCGATTCGGTATCAAATACTGTCTTACCAAGGGCAGCACTATTAGGATAAGCAACTCGCTGCATTACTCTGGTCTCTAATACCGGAAGATTATAATCAAGCAGCGCGGTTGCCACCTCTTTACCAATATTGGTATTTTGAATGGCGCGTGATATGACAAAGGCCGCCTTTAGTTGGCCATCCATCATCTCAATACGTTGCTGTACTAAATCAACCAAATCACTGGTTGCCCAGATATCATAAGGACTCGGCTGCACCGGAATCAATATAAAATCAGCCGCCTTTATAGCAGAAATAGCCAGACTAGTAGCTTGCGGCGATCCATCGATCACCACGGAATCTTTATCAGAAACGCTTTTTAAATCTTTATCAAGTGTTGGTCTACCAAGCCCGATCACTGGTACCGGATTGTCTTCATCAACCGCTCTCCAGTCACGCGCACTGCCCTGCTGGTCGCTATCCACCAACAAAACACTATGACCTTTTAGTTGTAAGCCACGAGCCAAATGCGTTGCGATGGTAGTCTTACCGCTACCACCCTTTTGATTTAATACCGCGATTACCTTCATAAATACAGATCCCTGTAGTATGTATTGAGTATATAAGTATATAAGTATATAAGTATATAAGTATATAAGTATATAAGTATATAAGTATATAAGTATATAAGTATATAAGTATATAAGTATATAAGTATATAAGTATATAAGTATATAAGTATATAAGTATATAAGTATATAAGTATATAAGTATATAAGTATATAAGTATATAAGTATATAAGTATATAAGTATATAAGTATATAAGTATATAAGTATAACTAAAAATGTACGTCACATCACTATTAATAGCAATACTTCATAGTAAAAATAGCATCACCTTTTCTAACTAGCGTATATCCATCATGATAGACATCCTGTATCAAAGACAGCATAATAAACTGCCTATTACTAGGCAAATTGCGCTATTGGATACCAATTTGAGCTACTAAAAGGAATACTTTAGCCGCTCATATTCGTTATAATCCGTTCACCAATCAAAAACTACTAATCGTTAATGAGGAAACCACTATGGTGAAGTGTCACTTATCGACCATCATGGGCGAAAGACGCCTTAAAATTGCCGATGTCGCAAGAGATACTGGTACCAATCGTGGCACCATTACTCGCATGTATCATGAAGAAGCCACCCTAGTTGATCTAGATGTCATCGAGTCTTTATGCACGTATCTTAGAATCAATGTTGGTGATTTATATGAAATTATAAATGAGGACAGCAGTGAAACGCCTGAGTGAACACCCTCGCTCATAAGACATTATCACCTTTAGACGCATAAAAAGACCTTTAGAAGGTCATTTTCTCTTGCAAAAGATTAAAATATAGGTATAATTTGACCTGTAGTAGGTCATTTTACCCATTATTTACGTACAATAATCTATAGGAGAATACCAATGAATAACAATCTATCGCGGCTCAACAGCTGCACATGGTTTAGTGAACAGACTAAAGCCTTAGCTTCTGAGCTGTTATCAAGCTTACAAATACAGCAAGGCATACAGCTGGCATCATTACTGGGTGTTGACGCCATTCTTTATAATGATGAAGCGGTGTATGTCTGGGTACAACGACAGCTGGATGATGGTCTTATCGTTGACGACTACACTTTAAGCATCCTTGAAACTGCTTTTATAGAGTTGGTCACAGCTTACACTGACCAAGCAGCATAATCGTTTTAGCTGATATTCACAGATATCTTGTTCAACAAGAAACAATTATCTCTAAAGCCAGATAAAGTTTCATTATCTGGCTTTTTTCTGATATGGCCATAAAAATTTAACAGACGCTATACTCATGGCTTTTTAATATAGACAAAGATAACGGCAGTCAACCAAACCTTTTTTCATTTATATACGTTTTAGAAAACTCATTTTTGACCAAGGCTATCTGCTACCAGTATCTAGCCTAAAAATGCCCGTACAATTATCTACGCTACCCTAACCCTATAAAGGCCTCTTTGGGGAGTATGGTTCACTATTACCATCGGTCTTTACTCAGTAGGTTTCGCGCGAGTCGACCCAGCTATTTTATAATAAACAAAGCCTCTCTCATCTCTCAAAACACTCTTACTGTCTGCTCTAACGCACCAGCTGATTGCATCAGGCTGCTCTTTATTAACATCACAAGCCAAAATAAACTGCGCACTTTGAGCATTATTAAAGGCCTGTTTCCAACCCGTTTCAAGCTCATCGATGCCGCGCTGTAGCTCTGCTTGCTGGTATTTCATCTCTGCAATCTCATCAAAGCTTGGCACATACCAAAATACCAGAGCCACCAAACTTATTATCACAGCCATCGTACCCGCTGCGACAGCGGCTGCAATCCTTTTAATACTCATAGTCTCAATGGACTTATGAATTTTGTCCAAGTCTTTACTAGCTCTACCCTCGACCTGCTCAATCCGCGTTTTGGTAGTGGCCTCAAAGGTCTCAATATCTTCAATAATCTGCTTATGACCAGCTTGGTACTGATTGGTGAATAGGGCTAGATTGTCCGCGCTTGCGCTAAGTTTATCAGCAACTCCTTGCATGGTACTGATTTGTACCTCTATGCTATCGTTTTTAGCAGTGACGACCGACTCTACAGCCGTATCAATCTGCTGTTTCATATCGGTGATGATGCCCGCTATTTTGTCATCATAACGACGCGGCATCTCATTGTCAGTGAAAGCCGTCACTGCTGCTTGAAGCTGCTTTAACACGAGTTCTTGATACTGGCTCAATGCCTGCGAAGTCGTGCTTGCGCTACTACCTAATTCTTCAATGGCAGAAGACACCTCATTCACCTTGCTATCAATACCGCTAAGCGAACGCTCAAGCCGCCTCGCTACCGCATCATCGGCTCGCTTAATCAGCTCACGCAAGGCCCCAATGACCGGAGTCAATGAAGTCACTAGGTTAATAAGTTGATCGTGTATGTCTTGCTCATTGCTATTGTCTTTATTCATGGGGTACTCATTATTATAATGCCGCCTAAAATGGGCGTGGTGAGGAGTAGCGGCGTGTTTGTGCTTGTTCATGCGCTTGGATGGCGTTCTTCGTTTTTTGCAGGTGATCTGTCACAGTTTGTGTGAGCGTTGCCCCATCTATGGTGATAGCAGGAACGTGCTCAAAGCGCTCATTGATTTTCGTTAACACCTCGACCTTATCTTGATTGTCAGGCAAGCGCTCAAGCTGTTGCCATAGCGTCGTTGCTGCCTTCTGCACCTGCGTTGCAATTTTTTTGGCATCGGTGTCTCGTAAACTTTTTTGTAGTGTCGTAAAGCTGTCAGTGTGTTTTAGAGTAGTGAATATAAATGCTTGTGCGGCAACCGCCTCAGCCGCGTTGATCACTTCGATCGGTGCATCAACGGCCTTAAAATCAAGGGTATTAACGCGGTTACGCACCCGTACCACTAAATTGTCAAATCGATCTCGATATGCTTTGGTCTCATTGATTCGCTGACGCTTAAGAGATGCCTGCTGCCGCCTCTGTTGTAAGGTTTCTCGCCGCCTGATCAAAGCCTCCTCTCGTGCGCGCTCAGCCTCTTTCTTAAGCTTTGCTTGCTCATGCGCTTTGTTGAGCTGATATTGCAGCGCCATAGTACGGCTGCGCCAGTCCTCAAGCCGATCTGCATTCAACTGAGTAGTCTTGGTACTTATGATTTCATCGTATAAATCATCATCTTGCACGATCACCGCCTCACTTTGATCCAGTAAGGCGATACGCTGCTCATAAAACGGTGATAAGCGCTGATAAGTCTTTTTACTGGTATTAATTTGCTGCTTTAACTGTTTGATATCGTTATCATTGGCTGTATTAAACGCTTTAACATCAGCGGCCAATGCCGTCAAACGAGTATCAGCATCCGCGTCTATCTCTACCGCTTTTAACGTACTGAGCGCCTTACGTTCTTTTTCAAGGTACTTAAAGCGCTCAACATCCAGATCTGCAAATGCGGCAAACTTATGATAAGTGTCCATGTTATTGGTGACGGCTATCTCTTGTATATCCGTAAAGGCTTGATCCCACTGTAAGGATAAGTCAGATTTTTCAATATCAATCTCATCAAGTGCGTTGAAGTCAGTCGCCAGTTTATTCAGCTTTGCGGCAAATGGTTTTAGGGTGGCCTTTAACCCTTTGTAGTCAGCAATGACTTCATTATTAAGCGGGATCAGCTTTTCTAGCATCGCTTTATTATTCAGCACCGTTTTATCAATCTGTGACAGCTGCTCTTCAAGACGGCTAACAGCGCGGCCTGTTTGTAGGGTATCATCTTGTCTAAACTCCTCAACCAACGCTAAAGCCGCCTTTAGTGCCTCACTTTGCTCTTTTGTGCTTATCTGCCTGGCAAGCTCAATCATTTTTTGGCGGGGGTCACTAAAATCCTGTCCCACCTCCTCGGTGAACCGCTGGGTACTCTTAATGTTTTTATCAATGGTAATAATCTGTTTAGACTGGTGCGCTAACTCTTCATGCAGCGCATCAATGGTTGAAAATAAGGCGCTGCGTACCATCTTTTTTTGACTCACAAAGTCGGCTGAAATTGCTAAAAGCTCATCAAGTACGTGATCATTGGCCGCATCACTATGCGTCTGACTGTTACTTTTAGGGATAGCGGGTTCAAGTTCAGCGGCAGGATCTACAAAGCGAATATTACTGAGCTCAATTCGCGCAAAGGGTTTACGCTTTTATAATGTATTGTGACGCCGTTAACCTCTTGTTCATTGCTTTCTAGGTCAATACGTCCCTTGTCGTCGTACTCAATTACTAAACCATTTTTTTCAATGTAAGCATTGATCTCATCAATCGTCTCGTTGTACTCGTGAATCACTGAACGATTGCCTTTGAGAATATCCTTATATAGTGATTTACCCAGTTTCATTTTTGGCAAACGATTGATGCCCAGCTCACGGTAGGATTTCTCACTAATGGTTTTATTCTTAGGCAGTAGCTCATTGGCCATATCCGCCCAAAGGGTGCGTTGATATTTAAGCTCATCGCCGCGTCCGTTTAACCCCTTAGATAACCGCTCCTCCGTTGACCACTGCAACCAATTCTTGCGTGCTGATAAAGCTTAACCCTCAACATCCGCTACTATCTCACGGCTTGAGAGTAAAATATGGGCATGAAAGTTACGACTGGTCAGCTCAACCACTTCAACCTCCCCCACATGTTTCTCGTGACTGTGGGGCCGATGAATGGCCACATCGACAAGCACGTTATAGCGATCAGATAAGGTTTGAGCGTAGCGCTCGGCCAGAACTATACGCTGATCCGCGGTGATCCCATCAGGAAACATCACATCAATCTCAGTACCCAATTGCGCGTTTTTACGAGTCTCAATGCGTTCAATATCATTCCAGAAACCCTCACGTGTCACTGCTAGATCCCCAGCAATAGTTGGCGTTAACAACGCCGTATGCACCACATTTTTCTCAACAACTTGCGTGTATTTAGTACCATCACTGTCCACTAAATTTAAGATTTTGTCTTTAGCTTTACTGGTGTAATCGTGGACGACTCCTGACTGTTCATCAACCAGTTTTGAGCCAGAATTATAAGCCGACTTTGCCACCACGCTATGATTTTTCGCCTTACTAACGGCGCTAACCGCCAGATGAAACCCTTTATTATTCATAGCAAAAAACCCAATATTGAGAGATGATTTTTTGGGGGTTGTAGGGGGTTCGCCCCCTGCCGAACGACGGAGTTTATGTAAAAAATAGTACCCCTTGTGGGTCTTTTTTACATAAACTCCTAAGTTCGCTCTTAACAGAGGGTTAAAATACTACTGCGCCCACGAAACGATGTGGTCTTGTGTATTTTACTACCTTGCATCCCTATGTGTACACTGCTAGGATCAACTCTATCATAGTTGACTAGAAAAGGATGAGATAATGTCAGTAATATCAGATGATCTATTCGCAGATAAGATAAAGCAGCTACAGGCTATTAAAAAAGAAATCAATCAGGACAGACTTGAGGCACATCAGGTGTTGGGAGAATGGTTGGCCAACGCATTAGACGATGATGAAAATCATGAGCTACAAGCCATATTTTTAGACGCACATGATAATGAAAGTTACGTTCGTTTAAAAAAACACCGTGAGTTTTTGAAAGCAATTGCCAATAAAATACAAAGTAAAGCTCAGGTAGCACCAAGCAGCTTTACGCCCCCTAAGGACAATCATGACAATGAGCACGGTTCATTGTTTGATGATGATTCATCAGCGCAGTAGCTTCTAGAAATTACCTAATTGACGGTACAGCTTGATCATCTGCTAATTAGCGAAAGATCAGGAGGCGATTATTGGCTGTTTTAAGCGTTTTAAAATGGTTTTAGCTACCATCATATCGAACAGAGCTTAAAATGCATATAAGAGGGTTTTTGAGCGTTTTAGCAGTACTTTGAGAGATGTTTGCAGGGGTATCAACAATGGCTACTGAAAATGAAGGCAAACAATCTACAAAAAATGAGACTGATATTGAGAATGTGGAAACAGGGTTGTCCAGAATGACAGACGAAGATATTCAAAATATCTTTGACCATGCTTTTGAAGATCTTCAAAGATCTAAGCTTGATCCGAACCATGCGAACGTGGAATAACATTAAGTAAATGGACAATTGCATTCTGAGCTACTGATCAGTTTTACAAGTGATTGGTCGATCAAATTATCATCTTAAATCCGTCGGTTTTTTGGTTTTTTCCTTATTATTTAAAATAAAAATATATTTTTTACTTTTAAAAACTTTTAAAGACTTTTAGACAGTCTGTAAGCTTTGCTATTAAAGGGTTACGCACTCTATTATGCTACTTTTATCCCGCATTATGCTACTTTTATCCCGCATTATGCTACTTTTATCCCGTTTAAATGCTACTTTTATCCCGCATTATGCTAGTATCTTAAAGTAACTAGCATAATGAGGTTGTCATAATGAATGATGTCGAGCTATACGAAAAAAATATCCTGAAAAATGGATTGTTATGCAGAATAAAATTACTCAAGCTTTTAGAGAGATGTCTATTGATGAGAAGCGCATCATTATTCTAGCGAGCCCATTGGTTAGGGTTAATAATGCTACTGAAAAAACACCGATAGAGGTTGCGTCTTCTGAATTTGCTAAGCTTAGCGGAATAGATAGAAACTCGGCTTATAAGCAAATGAAATCAGCTAGCAAAAAATTAATGAAGCGTACATTCATTTATGAGGATAAGGATGGTGATGATACAGAGGTTCAATGGCTAATCAGGTCGAAATATGCAGATGGCTATATATCGATGCATTTTACAGATGAGGTAATATACTTACTTCAGGTTTTTGATAAGCTCAACCCTTACACTAAATATTTAAAAGAAGATATCTTAAACCTCAAATTGACTTACTCGTTAGACCTTTACCATCTAGCAAAAAAGTCTGAGGGGAAGGGTGGTTTTTCTATGACTTTAGATCAATATAGGCAAGAACTTGGCACGCCTAAGTCGTATGAGCGCATCAACAATTTGAAAGAGAATGCAGTTGATGGGCCCATAAAAGAAATTAATCAGAAAACCGACATCAAAATCACCTATGAAAACATCAAACGTGGACGCACAGTTACAGGTTTGACATTCACCGTCAAGGCCAAGCCAACTAAGAAAAAAGGACAGGAGGGCTTAAATCAGAATAATGAGGATAGAGATATCCCACCTCTAACCGTTAAGCAAATTGATCGTTTTGCCCCTTTGTTGGCTAACTACTCACCGTTTGGTAGTTACGCACCATCAGGTAAAAGCACTCAAGAAGTTATTAGTTGGTTACACACTCAATTAAGAGATGAGGCTTTTTTAAAGACCCACAAAAAGCACTTACTGGCGATAGGCTATACGTTCCCTAAGCAGAAATCATAGCAAAGAAAAAAAGAGTAATTGAGCTAGCGTAGCCTATACAAATGGCTTATATTATATGTACATAAATAAGCCAAAAGTGATGTTATGACGACAACTAATTATAATATTAGGCTCGATCAAGAGCTAAAAGAAAATGCTTTTTCGGTATTTGAAAGCTATGGATTAACACCGTCTCAAGCGATCAAATTATTTTTGACCCAAGTGGCGCAAACCAATAAAGTGCCACTATCTTTTGAGTATCAGAAAGTAGCAGCTGTCAGTCAAGATGAATTGTCAATCTATAAAGAGCATACTGATTGAGAGAAAAGATGAGTATTAGATTTGAATGGGATGAACAAAAAAACATCACCAATCAGTGCAAACACCGTTTATCATTTGAGGCAGCTACCCGGGTTTTTTAGATCCTTTATGCCTGCGTCAGCAAGACAGGTATGAAAATGGTGAGGAGCGGTGGCAGGCGCTGGGTACAGTAGACGGCATAGCAGTCTTATTAGTAGCCCATACGCAGACAGACATAGATGGTGGCGAGGTTATACGCATTATCTCTGCTAGGCGTGCCACAAAGAGTGAAAGGAGACAGTATGAACAAAGTTAGCTATCACATAGACGAGTTACCGCCACTAACCGCCAAGCAGCAAGCAGATTTAGAGCATTTAGCCACGCTTAGCGATGACGACATTGATCTATCCGACATTCCAGAAGCTACCGACTGGTCAGGTGCTATCCGTGGCAGTATCAGAACGCAAGCGTCCTCTACGGAACCCAGTGTCATCAGCCCAAGCATCCTTGCTAAGTTTAAGGATAGAGCCAAGCAAACAGGTGGTGACTATCAAGAAATGATCAATAATGCGCTAGAAGAGTACTTAACTGATCACTAGCCATAATTTAACGACCATAGCCTCAAGATTACTTGAGGTTTTTTACATCTTGCATTGTAGTATGTTGTATGTTGTATTATACTATATACATATAATACAACATATCTACTCATACAAAGTTAAGGACAATTATCATGGCCATCACTATTCAGCAAATTCATGCTACTGCCGACCAATTGCAAGAACAAGGAATTAAGCCAACATTAGCTGAGGTGCGTAAGGCTTTGGGCGGTGGTTCATTCACAACCATCAGTGAGGCGATGAAGTCTTGGCGTCAGGATAATCAAGAAGAAGAGCAGCTAAGACAGGTTGAGCTGCCAAGTGGCATTGCTGAGCGCTTACAGTCGCTTGGTGCGGATATGTGGCAAACGGCTATTGATATCGCCAATGATCGGTTGGTGAAAGAGCGTGAAGCCCTAGAGAGCATTAAGACCAAGGCACAAGCTGAGACAGACGAGGCGCATTAAAGACAAGCTGATCAAGGCAGCAAGCAACTGAGAGCCGCTATCACCGCAGCTCAAGTGACTGCTGAGCGTGACACGTTGTTACAGACGCTCAGTGCAGCACGCGAGGCTAAAACAGATGCAGTTAAGACCTTTGATCAGCAGAGCTTAACGTCAACTTATCAAAAGTGGCCGCGCTTGAAGCCACTGCTAGTAGCGATAAAGCAGAAATTGCATGAGGTCACAGTGACTAAGGGTGAGCTAAAGGCAGCACTGAACGCAATGAGATAGCGACTGACACAGCAGAAGTCAAAGGGGAGTTAAAGGCCTAGTCGCTGAGCGTAACAAGCTATCAGGACTCAGACGATCAGTGACCCAAACACAGGATGAATAAGCCAGCATACGCGCTTGAGCTTGAGCAAGCTAAAACAGATGCAGCCCAAGCGCAACTTGCAGAGCTGCGCAGCAGCTTTGATCAGCAAGCAAAAGAGCTTAACGTCAACTTATCAAAAGTGGCCACGCTTCACCGCAGCTTGTGACTGTGAGCAAGCTAAAACAGATGCAGCCCAAGCGCAACTTGCAGAGCTGCGCAGCAGCTTTGATCAGCAAGCAAAAGAGCTTAACGTCAACTTATCAAAAGTGGCCACGCTTGAAGCCACTGCTAGTAGCGATAAAGCAGAAATTGCACGTCTACAAACAGAACTGACAGTGACTAAGGGTGAGCTAAAGACAGTCACCACTGAACGCAATGAGATAGCGACTGACACAGCAGAAGTCAAAGGGGAGTTAAAGGCCATAGTCGCTGAGCGTAACAAGCTATCAGGACTCAACGATCAGCTGACCCAAACACAGGCTAAGCTTGAAGCTGAGCATAGCGTACTGAATAAGCAGTATAGCGAGCTATCAAGCCATCACCTATCGGAGCAAGAACAAGTGACTCTGTTACAAGATCAACTTAAGAAAGCACAAGATGCTCTGATACTTATTCAAAACAAAGATAATGCTTTGGATGCTGATTAAATAAAAGTATTCGAGGCTTCAGTTTAATTAGAATTTCAAGATAAAGATCAGTTATGAGTGTGAAAGATACTTTGCCCAAGACATAGATCTCGTTCTATTCACACTAAGTTTATGAATCAACCATAACAATATCGACTCACTGAATAAGTGATTGTTGTATATTAACTATTCTAAATTTTTCTCTGGACTCTTATAGTATATAGCCTAGTGGGCTATATACTACTTAAATTAGCCTAAGTGAATTTATGCTGATTTTGGAGCCTTGAGCAGATTTCAAGGAACACTCACCCTAAAGCGTTTATGAGTAAAAAAATACTCACAAACGCTTTAGTGCATTCCTTGGATTTGATGTGATTAGTCATGCCGACTTCATCGCCCATCGCGTCATCAAGACCGTATCACTGTATCAAGCTACGGTTGTTAAGATTACGGCTGATAGCACCGCCTAGACACGCTCTTAACCGCTACTGTGCTGTCATACGCTAGCAAGGGCATAAACCCAATATACCGCTACGATATGCACGAGTAACCACTCATTGCGTTGCTCAATATGTCTAGAACCCCCTGTCGAGAGCTTACCCCTGTGTCAAACGCAGTCGTCGCCTTAGCCTGCCACCCATTTGACGGGTAACGGGTACAAAGAGAGCAGCACAAGGATGTAACGAGCGAACAAGCAGTTTTTAAAATGTATAGTGAATAAGGTTGATATGAAAGCAGATTTTGGATAAAATGACCTTAAACGGGCATTTAATGCTGTTCAAATAACGCAGTCTGTGTGCTTATTTGTTCGTTACAGTGTGCGTCAACACGCTGTAACCGTTACCTACATTTAAAACTAAATGCCTCTAGGAGTCAACTCCCAGAGGCATTTTTTTGTTTGTCATATAGATTAGGTTTTTAATATCTAGGGCATTTTTAAATTACTTAGGCTAAAGCAGAAAATAAACATAGAAGCCGTAGACCCGTTACTAAGAAGCGTCAAATCATCGCAAGTCTCTTAAAGGTTGACCATAGCTATTCTGAAATACAAATCGTGGCTAAGTACTCGCGTCAGTTGATTGCTGAGATGTCTCAAGAATTAAAGAACGTTTCTGGACATTAACTAACTACCTATCACTATGAAAAAGTGCCTAATTATAAATCAGGCACTTTTTGAGCTGTTATACCTTTGCTTAGTAATGATAACGGCACTGGACGATAATGATCGCATCATCTTGAATTTCATAAACCAGCCGATGCTCTTGATCAATTCGACGAGACCAGTAGCCTGCAAGGTCATGTTTGAGTGGTTCAGGTTTGCCAATACCCTTAAATGGGTCACGTTTGATGGCTTTAATTAGCTTACCGATCTGTTTGACTTTCTCTTTACTGGTTCTTTGCCAGTACTCATAGTCCTCCCACGCGTCTTCCGTCCAAGATAGTATCAAGCGTCTACCTCATCATCAAAAGTGAGTGGCATATCTTTGGCATCAATCTCACGTTCAATCAAGCGACCAGCTTTAGCATCAGCAATAGAGCGTCTGAGACGCTTGGCATTGGTAGGGCTGCTTAAAAGATGCAGTGTTTCCTCATACGAGTTAAACTCTTCTAAACTCATCAATACCGTCGGTTTAGCATTTTGTCTTGTAATTAATATCGGGCCTTTATCAGTGTCTACCTTATCGATATACTTTGCTAAGCTCTTTCTAAAATCAGTGTAGTTCACAACGTCCATAATAATTACTCCACGTTTAATTATGTTGGTTATATGACCTATCATTATAGGTTGAATGTTATACTAGTATATACTATATCTGTACTTATATCTGTACATATATTAGTAAGAAGCAAAGGGATAATTTGATATGTCTTCATGTATCTTTTTAAAACGTACATATGAAAGCTGACATATTGATCTTAGTTTAAATTTCTTGGCACGTTTGCCGCCTTATATTGTCGAAAGAAACAATTTTACTCATATACTCATATACTCATATACTCATATACTCATACCATTTTGCAGAAAAGCAATTATGAATGCAATATAATGGTTATTATCAAGCCTTACTGTATTAAATCGATTTTTATATGGCGTTGTGATGCCTTTAAATAAAAATCAAAGGGCGTAGTTTTTTTTTTTATTGTCGTATTCTCTCAGGATGTTGAGTCTCCGACAATCTCAGGGCGGTTCACACGTTAGAACAAACCTCCACGCTCAATAGTATGTATTCAGTACGTTTATACGAACTTCTAATACAATGGCGTGAAGCTAAAAAGACACCTCTATTCGATTTGAAAGTATTTAGAGGGCAACTTGGAGTAGATGACGATGAATACGAGCGGATGTGTGACTTCAAATCTGGTGTTTTAAATAAAGCTGTTAAAGAGATCAATAAGCACACTGATATAAAGGTTGATTACGAGCAAGAAAAAGACGGTAAAAGTATTATTGGCTTTAAATTTAAAGTCTTGCCTAAAAACAAACCTAAAATCACCAATCAAAAAAATATTAGCAGAGATGCAAACACAGAGGATATGTTTACCATTGAAGGGTTGAATGACAAGCAGCTAGGGCGTATTGCACGTAATCCAATTTTTATAGCGGATTATAATGATTTAGTGAGTTCAACTAGCCCAGCTGGTCAGAATATGAAGATATGGGAGTCTGAGATGGTTGATCGTCTCAAAAAAGATGCTTCACAGTTCAAGAAACGTCCGATTAAGGATTATTTAGAGTACTAAGACTAACGATAACTTATGAAAAAGATATACTAAGTATTTTTTTGGAGCAATAAAGACCTATGGATATATTTTCACAATTAACTGTTGTTGTCGGAAGACTCAATCCTGACGGTGTTTCGATGTTAGGAACAGCATTTGTTGTAAGAGACGATGGCTATTTAGTAACCCCTAGACATGTCATTAATAATACGGACAAAGGACTAGTTATTCTTGTACCTCATGTAAGAGGATTTAACGAATATCAAGATTTATCAGATACATCCTGTAGTTGTGTTGATGTAGAAATCGTTGAGATTGATCCTATTCGAGATTTAGCAATATTAAAGCTGAAAGGTAATAGAGTATTTAACTTACCAATCCCTAGTTTGGGATCTATTGATGATGTTGATGTTGGGGATACAGTACAGATATTTGGTTACCCTCATTGCACTGAAGGGCGCAGAGTTTTAACCTACCAATCAACGGTTATTGGCGCAAAATTTTTATCGTCAACTAATAGCGTTAAAATTAAACAAGCTGTTCTTAATATTCAATCAAGACCTGGTCAATCAGGATCACTAATATTTTCTCAAAAGTTGAATAAAATTATAGGAATCTTACTGGGAACATATGCTCCATCTAGTGGAATATATTTAAATGGAATTAACCCAGCTGAATTAAATCAAACAACACAAATAATATCTGCTGAATATATAGAGGATATGCTTTGATGAATGAGTTTATTTTTAGTGATAAAGAATTACTTGAGTTATTAAAACCGTATCAACAAAAAACATTATTGCCTTTGATTGAGTCTGTGGGCGAAGAAGAAGCCGCAAAGATATGGTTATCACCAGAAAGCGGAAGCCAATCATCTAGTTTTGGAGGTGGTGAAAATCAGCCAGATCCTTACTTTGATAGGTTAATTGAAGAAATAAGGAAATTAATTTGTGGAGATGAAAGTTACCAAGAAGATAGAGAGAAAATAATAGAAAAAGCTAATACATCAGCTCTTTTTGTAGTCGGAACTATCTCAGCATTAATGGGCGATGTATTTGGCGTAACTCCTGCTCTACTTACACCCGTAGTGATTCTTATTCTGAAAATGATATCAAAAGTTGGTACTAATGCTTGGTGTGCAGTTTAATTTTTCTACAATTAATGGAACGTCCGTTAAGCGCAGTCGAGACCTTCCTAAATTTTGTGTAAGTATTTAATCTAAACGTCAGTTACACAGAATCTGGGATGGTCTCGGTTTTTGTGGCTTTTACGTCGGTTCCGCTAGGGTATGCCTTTAAAAACTGCCTAATTTCATTAAGCTTTAAGCTTTAAGCTTAAGCGTATTCATATTGAATATTAATATTTGAGAATACAATTGATTATTTTCGAAGAAGGCAATTAACCTACCTTGGTCATTAGTTGAATTAATCTCATTTAGCCAACACACATATACATCCAAGCCCTCATATTCTTCAGTATATGTATTTTCATCTATATAATTTCTGCAATTCACCCAATCACCACTAGAGCGACCAAAAATATCCCTAAGAATAGGCTGAGAACTTTTTTTAGCTATAATATGATCTATAAGCATCTCAAACTTAAGACTCAGATCGTCTTCATCCATATTATAGTTCTCTTAAATGTAAGCATCCGACCAACCCCCTATTGCGATGGCATCCAGAGATGAGGCAACAACTCATCCAGATCATCTTGAATAGGCAGGCGTCTTAGCACGT
Organism: Psychrobacter fulvigenes; assembly: GCF_904846155.1. NCBI lineage: Bacteria > Pseudomonadati > Pseudomonadota > Gammaproteobacteria > Moraxellales > Moraxellaceae > Psychrobacter > Psychrobacter fulvigenes. The sequence goes on along the minus strand of NZ_CAJGZP010000002.1, from coordinate 19,598 downwards.
CTGTCAAATAGGCAGACACATCCAAGCCGTTTAAGCGAGCTGATTGAATGATTGACATAATATTCGCAGCACGCTGCCCACTTCGCAGCGAACCGGCAAACAACCAGTTTTTACGCCCAAGCGCCCACGGACGCATCTGATTCTCCGCCCAATTATTATCAATCGGCAGCCTGCCATCATCTAGATACTGAGTCAGCGCCTGCCAACGTTTCAGGCAATAATCAATCGCCTTAGTAATACTGGCATTCTTAGTGGTTAACTGCCTTTTTTCTTGTAACCATTGGTGCAGCTTATCCGCAATCGGTTTGGCTCTATCCTGCCTGATTTTCCGGACTATCTGGGGATCTCTTGGCATTGGGGATCTCTTGGCATTGGGGATCTCTTGGCATTGGGGATGTGTTTTTTTCAAATCGCTCATCAATCTCACGTTCAACCGCATACAACTGCCCGAATAACGCTAATGCGTCAATGCTAATAACACTTTGTCCAGTAACGTGCAATTCATGAAACTTACGCCGTGCATGGGCCATACAACCGATTTCGCTCACGCCTTGATGAAATAAAAACTTATATCCACTGTAATCATCGCAAATCAGCTTACCGTGCCATTTGTCTAAAAAGGCTTTAGGGTGCTCATTACGACGGCTCTGGGCAAAGTCATACACCGCCGCTTTTAATGCACCGTGCTGTGGCGTGAGATACGCCCAAACATAGCCTTTCTTTAATGATTTACTGCCGGCTTTCACAGGGTTTTTCATGATAGACACCGGTGTTTCATCGGCATGTAAGATAGGCTCAGACAGTAACAGCGAATGCAAGCGATTCACTAAAGGTGCCATGGCAACACCACAGCGTCCCACCCAGTCTGCCATGGTGGCATCGGGAATAGTTACCCCACTTCGCTTATAGATAATATTCTGCCGATATAGAGGCTGATGGTCTGCATACTTACTCATGAGAATGTGAGCAAGCAGCTCAGGGGTGGCGATGCTCTTGTTAATGATTTGCTTGGGTGCAGCCGCTTGATGAATGATGTCACACTCACGGCATACCCATTTTGGATAGAGGTGTCGCTCAATATAAAACTGCTTGGGGATGAGTCCAAGTTTGTCCTGTTTATCCTCCCCAATTCGCTTCATTTGACAGCCGCAGTCACAGACGGTGGTGAGTGGTTCATGAACCAGGGTTTTCACCTCAAGGGTGTCAGGAATAACCGTGTATTTGGCACGCTTTGCTTTTTTAGGCTGATCAGTGGCTGAGGGTAGCGATCCGTCAGTGATCTGTGTGCTTGGTTCAAGGTCGCTCTCACCGATGAGCATTTCTGTCTGGATAGGATCGATAGCAGGTAGCTTGGCAAGCTCATCTTGGGTTAAGTCGCTGCGGTAGTCATCTCGGATTTGTTCTAGTGCAGATAAATCTTCTTGCGCAGCTTCCTGATTTAAGTGGGTTTGTTTGGCACTTAAGCCTTCGCTCTTTTGTCCATACAGTTGATGGATGAGCCGCTTTTGTTTTTCGATGAGTTCAAGCACTTGTTCATATAGCTTGTGGTTTTCTTCAACCACTTGGTTAAAAAGCTGCTGTAGTTGATCGTGGCTTGTGTTCGTTTGAACAATCTGTTGTTGCAGGTGCTCATTACGCTGTTCAAGCAGGTGGATTTTCACCAGGAGCTCGGCGTAAATGGGGTCTTTCGATAAGTCGGATAGAGTGGCAACAGTCATGGTGCTATGTTGCCAGAGTTTTATTTGCCTGTCATCGGGTATTTATAGGATGGGGGTCAATGTATCTTTGCCCATGTTACGCCAAGGCAATCCACTGATTAAGGCATTAAATTGCTCACGGTTGATGCTGATGCCGGTTTGAGTGGGGGTGAGCTGCTTGGTTAAGCCATGAAACTTGCTGTCGTCTAGCTGACGGCTGCAAAGCCAAACCCCAAGTCCGTCATGAATGAATACTTTTAGGCGTGTGTCTGCTTTGTTGTAAAACAGGTAGGCACAGTGAGGGCGGATGCCTTGGTGCTGGGTGATGATGTGAGCCAGTAGTTTGCCGCTGCCACATCGCATGTCCATGGGCGCGGTGGATAGCCAGATGTAAGTGATGGGTATCATGGTAGTCCTCGTAGTAGGTCAATCAAACTTTGGGTGTCTATTTGGGCAATAGTGAGGCTTATGGACCCAGGTCCTGGGGCTCTGATTTGCAGCTTGATGTTTTGTATGACGGAGGGTGAGGACAGATGAGTTGCTTGAGGTTCAAGGCGGATTGGGATAAAGTGCGGGTTTGGATCATGAGGACTGTTTATGGCAGCAGGTAATATGCCAGTTTGAGTCTTGTTGCGGTGATGCTGACGTTTCCAGTTATGCAGAAGGTTCTGGTTGATGCCATGGTCTCGAGCGATACTGGCAATTGATCGCCCTGAACTTTCAGCTTCTTGTACTAAAAGTTCTTTAAACTCAGCACTGTAAGTTCTACGTTTGGGTTTGTTAGGTGGTTGTGTTGTCATGTTAGTGTCCACGATCATTAATCGTGGACACTATCTCGCATTTTTTAAGTGAGGGAAAGATGGGATGGTCGGATGCTTACTCTTAAATCAGTTGTTAAGTTATCAAAAATAGTGAGTGTACAGTTTAGAGTTCGATTCCCTAGTGAGGACTTGAATCTTAGCCTGTAGCTAAGCGATTTCAATAGTTATAGGCTATTGGGTTTAATTAGTGTACATCTGAGTGTACTTAATAAGATTAGCTTTGTGATTCTTTGACTAGGATATTCCCTAATAACCTAGTCTTTATTCATCCTCTGTCATTATACCCAAGTTTTTACAGCCCAATTGATACCCATTGTCACAAGCCTTAGAAAAGTACTTTTTCGCTATAACTGTATTTTGACGTACGCCTATGCCATTGAGGTACATCATACCAAGGTTATATTGAGATCTAGCATCTCCTTGATTGGCGGCTTTTAGATACCACTTACCGGCTTTAGCATAATCCTGAGGAGCACCTTCGCCATAGCTATAGATTGTTCCAAGTTGGTATTGGGCAGGAACATATCCTTGGTCAGCGGCTTTTGTATACCACTCGATAGCTTTAGGATAATCCTGACGTACCCCTTTACCCTCGTAGTAAGCGTTACCAATGTTGAATTTACCCTCAACATCACCTTGGTTAGCTAATTTCTGCCACGCCTCAACGACTTTGGCATCATTTTGACGCACACGCTCGCTCTTTCGATGCGGTACGCCATTAATGAATTTCCTTGGTCCAATTCCTTGGTTAACAGCTTTTATGCTCCACTCTTTATGTTTATCGTAGTCTTCACTTGTACCTGTGCCATCGTAATTGTAGTAAGCCCAAGCAAGTTCGTATTGGGCCTTAGCATAGCCTTGGTTAGCAGATTTCGTGAACCATTCAATAGCTTTAGAGTGATCCTCATCTACCCCTTCGCCATCGTCGTACATGATTGCAAGGTTATATTGAGCAAGATCATATCCTTGGTTGGCAGATTTTGTATACCACTCAATGGCTTTAGCGTTATCCTCGCGTGTACCTTCGCCCTCGTCATACATTACTGCAAGGCTATATTGAGCCTCAGCATCGCCTTGATTAGCTTGTACTGCAATGTCTTCAAATTCTTTTTCAATAGCTGATTTTACGGCTGAAACTACGTTTTGAGAACTACTTATTTGAGTAACAATGGCTTTATGACACCCTGTCAGCAGAATGCCAGTCAGTAAAAATGTTGCTAGCCTTTTTTTCATAGCTGTTCGTCCTGTTCGTTAATCCAGATAACACTACAATTTATCATTTACATGCCTATCGTGATGATCTTAAATACATTAGTAGATAGTATTGTTAGGCATACCTATGGCGAACCAATCAGACGCTCGCACTGGTTCGGTTCCCTATACAGGAATCGATCTATAGACTATATGCTCATAGCCTACTATTACTAATCAGTAGCTATGACAATGCTATAAACACATAATTAATGCCGTACCAGTTGCTAAAGTATTAAAAAATACTGCTATAGGAAAATTATGTTTAGATTAGATGAGCAAGTACTTGAAGACTTATGGCTAAATGAAAAGTCTGTTGCATATTTTGTTTGCAATAATATGAGCTACTGGGTTTTAGATTATAAATACCACTATCAATTAGATGAAGAGGTAGAGGCTAAAGCTTTGCTTGATAAAGGATATATTACCTTAGAAACGTTTTATAGTGGCTTAAAAAACTCAAGAGGTGGTATATCTAAATTAAAGAAAGAAAATTTTGCTAAGTATTTAGAATTAGATGAAACGATTGTTTTAAGTACTTCTAATTTAGAGCAAATAATTTTTTATGGTTTTTCTCAAGAAAGTCTAGATGAATTATATTCTTCTATTGAATATCATTTATCTAGTGGGCATGAACTAGAGGGTAATTTTCTTGATGCTATTAATCAAATAAAATCGAGGCTACCAAGATATTATATAAATTTTGGGTGGTGTTTCAAAAAGTATGCTGACATTAAATGAAGCCATTATTGATGTAAAAAAAGGTTAAGTCGAAAGCTTTAAAATGGTTTTCAATCTTTTTTGAAAAATTACAACTCCTTCTAAAACCGCGCCTAATTCGATGCCTTATTTTGCAATTATTACCTTCAATACCTACAGTAAAAAATTTACCAATACTTTGCTTGCAGTTTTTAAAAGCAGTTATGAAACTGTCCCAATGATCACTTGCAATTCGGGTGTAGTGAATACCTAATTGTTTAAGCTTTGCCTTCAATCGTTGAACTGTAGCTAAGTCTCTTTTACCCCAAACATAAGCAACAATCTCACCTGTTTCTCGATGGTAGGCGTAAATAAGCCATTGTTTATTATTTTTATTTCCCACAAAAGTCCAAAACTCATCAACTTCAAGAGACTCATAATGACTTTGTTTAGGCTGAATTTGGTAGGTCGATTCGGTTAAAGTACGTAAAACTTTACCGATACTGATTCGCTCAACTTCAGCGATATCTCGTATACCACTACCTCTGACCATCAACTGTAATATTTTTCGAGTAATGCCTGAATGACATCCTAGATAGCTCAGAGCATGGTCACCAATAAACTGACGTTTACAGTCTTTGCACTGATAGTTTTGTTTCCCATCTACTTTGATGCCATTTTTCTTTATACTGTCACTGAGGCAGGTTGGACATTTGATTTCTAGAGTTATTCGCATTTCTCTATTTTATCAAAATTCAACCTGCTTTGTTTCAGCATACTTTTTGAAACACCACCCGGTTTTGCGGGTGATTCTGCGGGTGCAATGCTGTCTCTTGCTACCGTATTGTGGCTACGCGACAAACAAATTCACTGCGGCAATATCAGTGCAGTTTTGCTTTGGTATGGATTATATGGATTACGCGATTCCACCAGCCGTCGCCTTTATGGAGGGGAATGGGATGGATTGCGCCAGCAAGATCTAGAAGAATATGATAATGCATATCTAACCGCACTTGGCAGTCGCGATGCTCCTTATTATTGCCTATTTAATAATGATTTAACGCAAGATATTCCGCCTTGCTTTATCGCCAGCGCACAATATGACCCACTTATTGATGATAGTGTGACGCTATTTAAAACCTTAGAAGCCCATCAGTTAGCTTGTGAATATAAAATGTATCCAGGCACATTACATGCTTTTTTACACTACTCACGCATGATGAAAGTGGCTGATGACGCCATTCGAGATGGTGCTCACTACTTTGTCAAACAACTCACTTTGTAAAATGTCAGCCTATTAAAACTCAAGATTTCGAATAAAACGATAATCCGCGGACGCCTCTTTAAGTCGATACAGACTTGCGGGGCGTCCTCTTTCTGCACGCTTTTCTCCAGTATCAATTAATAAATCGGCTTGTTCGATGCGTCGCCTAAATGATTTTTTCTGGATCTCTTTACCAATCAGAATTTCATGAACATGTTGCAATTCTGGCAAGGTAAATACTTCTGGTAATGCAAATCCGGGAACAATCGAATAAAGTGATTTTTGCTTTAATCGCTCTCTCGCTTGGACAATTAATTTATGGTGATCAAACGCTAAGCTTTGTTGTGCAATCTCATCAATAGGACACCACATCACCGAATCTACGGTATCTATATGCGCTTCACAGGCTTGATGTGCAATTAACGCGGTATAACAAACCGTCACCGACCAACCTCTTACATCACGCCGGCTATTTCCCACTGAACAGAGTTGCTCTATATAAGGGGGGATCACGCCCGTTTTCTCTTTTAATTTTCTTAGCACCGTATCTTCAAGGCATTTGTCTTGCACTTCATCGATAAATCCACCTGGTAAGCCCCATTTTCCTTTTTCAGGATGCTCCCCTCTTTTCACCAACAACACTTTTAACTGCTCTTCATGATAAGTAAACAGTACGGCATCAATGGTGATCAGTGGAGATAGGAAATCACGACGGTTATAACTGGCTAAAAAATCTTGTTCATTCATGGCGTAAGCTTTATTAAAAAACGATGAAACTATTTTAAGCCTAAACAGCAAAAAATCAAATTTTGTCATAAAGACACTAAATCAGTTGACAAAGATAGTGTCGATAGGACACAATTCAGTTAATGTCACAAGGACACTAACTGGAGAGACACTATGTTTAATTTAAATTACTCTAAAGCTGATTCATCAACATTCATTATCAAATCCGTCAATGGTCGCGTTCGCCAACAAGGTAAAGGCTTGAGTTTTTGGTATAACTCCGCCACAACCTCCATTGCGGCATTGCCTTTAAACGCTCAAGAAGCACCTTTTATTTTTAATTTCCAAACCTCGGACTTTCAGGGTTTACGTATTCAAGGGCAAATCTCATTTCAGGTTAAAGCGCCCGAAAAAGCCGCAGAAGTACTCAACTTTAACTTGAGCAAAAACGGCAAATCGTATGCTTCTGAAGATCCGCTCAAACTCAGTGATCGTGTTGTACGTATTGCACAAACCTTAATTCAAGCAAAGATCCAAAGTACACCACTTAGAGAAGCGTTATTACTTAGCCAATCATTAGTGACTTTAGTGATGGAACAATTAATTGAACATCCATCATTAGAGGCATTAGGTATTGCGATTTTAGATGTCTCTATAGCGGCAATCACACCATCACCAGAAACCTTAAAAGCACTAGAAGCTGAAGCGAGAGAATCCTTACTGAAAGAAGCCGACGATGCCATTTATGCTCGTCGTAAATTCTCAGTAGAACAAGAGCGCACCATTAAAGAGGCTGAATTAGAAACCGATTTATCTGTTCAACGTAAACGCCAAGAGATTGAAGAAGCACGTTTAGAAAACGAACGTACATTACTACGCGAACAAGCTGAGATTGAAAAAGAACGCCTTGAAGCCAAAGTTAATGCGGAAGCAAAACGCAAAGAACTAGTCGCATTAAGTGCTGAAAATCAGCGAACACAATCAGAAGCGGATGCTTATGCTATTGAAGCTACCATGCGTGCTTATCGTGAATTACCAGTTGAGAACCTAAAAGCAATGGCATTAGCAAAAATGGACTCACAACAATTAATGGCAATGGCATTTGAAACCTTAGCACTGAATTCAGGAAAAATCGGCGAGTTGAATATCACACCTGATTTATTTAGCCAATTTATGAAAAAAGGCAGTAAATAATGCAACGTAACGAAGATTTTCGCTTTGTGCTGGTGATGAGAAAAAGCCGCTTACAGGAATTAATTGAGCGCTTTAATACCTGGTCACAAGCCAAATTCTATTTAGAACACAACAATGTTGAGGTAAAGGATTATCTCAATGAACACAATTTATATCAAAAGCAACTCACAGAAGCTGAGTTGATTTTAAAATCATTAGGACGATTTCAACTTTTAGAAAGAGGCTTATTACCCAGCTATCAATTCTCACCTCACGATATTGTGGTGGTGATTGGTCAAGATGGGCTTGTTGCCAATACGCTGAAATACCTTAATGGACAGCCTATCATTGCCATAAATCCTGATCCATCAAGGTGGGATGGTAAATTATTACCCTTTGAAATAGGGCAATTAAAAGAGACAGTTATTAACACCATTAATAAAAAAATGCCATTTAAAACGGTCACTTTTGCACAAGCAACAACCAATGATGGTCAATCCTTATTAGCGGTTTATGACTTATTTATTGGCCCTAAAAGCCACACTTCCGCACAGTATATTTTGCAATGGAATGGCGCTGAAGAAGTGCAATCTTCATCAGGCATTATTGTATCAACAGGATTGGGATCAACGGGGTGGTTTCAATCTATTCTTGCTGGTGCGATGGCAATTACAGGAGAAGCTTCGCACCCTCTATTACAAGGCTTTAGCTGGAGTGATCGAAAGCTACAATTTAGTGTAAGAGAGCCATTTCCAAGTAGAACAACAGGTGTTGCACTGACTTTTGGCACTATTGAGCCTGACTCACCACTGCAATTAGGATCTTTGATGCCAGAGAATGGCGTAATTTTCTCTGATGGCATCGAAGATGACTATTTACAATTTAATGCAGGTTGTATTGCTCACATTGGTATCGCTGACATACAAGGGCAACTAATTAGCCAAAAAGGGCGTCAGCGAATTTAGATTTATTTAGCGCTCTTTAATACTGTTTCAAGTCCAGAGATCATCACATCAAGGACAAACAAAAATGCAGCATCACCATTATCACTATCCATAATTGCAACGGCTTGGGTTAATAATGGCGGATAGGCAACAGTATCCGTCTCTACTTTTTCACGCTCTTTTTGGCTTTCTTGATGCTCTTGAGTTTCCAGTACGGAGCCTAATGTAAAATGCGCAATAGAGCTTAATGCATACACGGCTTGAGATAGACTAAACCCAGCATCACACAAAAACTGTAGTTGCTGTTCTGATGTCTCAAATTGACTTTCAGAGGGGCGTGTTCCCGCATGAATTTTGCCACCATCACGATACATTAATAAGGCTTGGCGGAAGCTTTTCGCGTTATTTCGCAAAAAGTCCTGCCATGTTTCATTCGGCAATGGCAAAACATGATGATGGTGCTTTTGCAAAATAGTTTCTGCTAATGCATCTAACAAAGCGCGTTTATTTTTTACATGCCAATACAATGTGGGTTGTTCCACACCTATTTTTTGCGCCAGCTTACGCGTTGTTAATCCTTCAATACCAACTTCATTAAGTAAAATCAACGCATTATCAATAACTTGTTCTTTATCTAGCTTTGCCATTACCTACCTCAAAATAAAATAGCCTTGACAATCTATCACTGATAGAGATATTTTACACCCACTCTATCACTGATAGATTTTTAGGATCTCAATGAATAAATCAATTATTATTATACTGCTGATCACCGTATTAGATGCCATTGGTATCGGGCTTATCATGCCAGTACTCCCTACTCTATTAAATGAATTTGTCAGTGAAAATTCACTGGCAACCCATTACGGTGTGCTATTAGCGCTCTATGCTACCATGCAGGTTATTTTTGCTCCTATTCTAGGACGACTGTCTGATAAATACGGCAGAAAACCCATCTTGCTGTTTTCCCTTTTAGGCGCGGCACTCGACTATCTTTTAATGGCATTCTCAACCACACTTTGGATGCTCTATATTGGGCGCATCATTGCGGGGATCACAGGCGCAACAGGTGCCGTATGTGCATCAGCGATGAGTGATGTGACTCCCGCTAAAAATCGAACTCGCTATTTTGGTTTCCTAGGTGGTGCTTTTGGTGTTGGCCTTATTATCGGCCCAATGCTAGGGGGATTATTAGGTGATATCAGTGCTCATATGCCATTTATTTTTGCCGCTATTTCACACTCGATATTATTAATACTCTCTTTGCTCTTTTTCCGAGAAACACAAAAAAGAGAAGCGCTTGTTGCCAATAGGACACCTGAAAACCAAACTGCCTCAAATACAGTCACTGTTTTTTTTAAGAAAAGCCTCTACTTTTGGTTAGCAACCTATTTTATTATCCAGCTTATCGGGCAAATTCCTGCCACCATCTGGGTGCTGTTTACACAATATCGTTTTGATTGGAACACAACTTCTATCGGTATGTCTTTGGCGGTTCTGGGTGTATTACATATTTTCTTTCAGGCGATTGTCGCTGGGAAATTGGCACAAAAATGGGGCGAAAAAACCACCATTATGATCAGTATGTCTATTGATATGATGGGCTGTTTATTATTAGCGTGGATAGGCCACGTTTGGGTCATCTTACCAGCATTAATTTGCTTAGCGGCAGGAGGTATGGGGCAACCCGCATTACAAGGTTATTTATCAAAATCTGTCGATGATAATGCGCAAGGGAAATTACAAGGTACGCTGGTGAGCCTAACCAATATTACCGGGATCATTGGTCCCCTTTTATTTGCCTCTATTTATAGTTATAGCGTCGCTTATTGGGATGGTCTGTTATGGCTGATGGGGGCAATACTTTATGCTATGTTGCTTATTACCGCTTATTTTCACCAAAGAAAAACCACACCTAAAGCTGTTATTTCAACCCCTTAATACTAGAAATTATAAAGATCATAAAAGTCCTGTCCGCTCTTAATAACGTTGATAGGACTTTATTTTTATCGCAATTAATAAGCCTCTTTTACCCAAGGCTTACTGGCTGCAATCATAAACATCGGCGTTGAACGATAAAGCAGGTAAGGGAGTCGTTTAGTTACATAGTTATTTTATGATAGTTATTTTCAATCATATTCACCCTGAGTAAAAAAAACAAATATTTCATTATTAATTTACTTTTTATTTACATTGTGAAATTATTATCCAACTAAAAATAAAAATAGAATTTCTATTAGTTTTAGCTCTATTTAATTAAGAATTATTTGTAGTAATAGCCATATATTAATTTAGATCAATACTCACTAATCATTTTTAGATACTCCCAATAATAAAGTTTATCTGTTAATTCTAAATCCATCACAAAACAAATAAAACACCAAGGTAAGTCCAAAAAAGACCAAGTTATTGAACTTATATTTCTAAAAATTACCTTACAAAATAAAAAAAAAACAAAAAGAGAGTAAATAAAAATTTTTATATAGTGATAACTAATCATAAATACTTAAGTTATCTTTATTTAATAACGATAAAAACTCGATTTACGCGTATGAAAATCAATACAAAGTTTAAAAACACTAATATTTTTACTTTCCAGCATAAAATCCTATGGGATTAATCCTATCCACATAAAAAATTTAAATTGTAGAATTGACCTCATGACAAATTAGTAAATAAAACCAATAATCCAAAAAAGAATAAATGCACTTATTTTAGCTTTATTACTTTTTTTGCGCATTTGAATATATTGATTTAAATCATAAAGAGAATCGACACTCACAAATTCAAAAAATCAGTTTTCTATTTCAAAAATATATTTTATTTAAAATGAATCTATTTAAAAGTTCATTTTAAATAAGTATTTTTACTAAAACCTAAATAACTGAATAACTGAATAACTGATTATTTTTAAATAATATCTGTTATTTAAAAACATTATGTAATAAGAATTAATCTACGAAGGATATTTTATGAAAAAGCTGACATTAGCCGTTCTTGCAGTTGCTATTATGGGTACAACAACTCTTGCTCAAGCTGATACTCGTACAGCAAGTGCTGTTGCTTCATGGGATGCGAAAGCATACAAAGATACTAAAAGTATGTTAGTTGTTACACCATTAAAATCTTTAACTTTCAATTATGCGGAAGGTATTAAAGCATTTAATTCTCAAGATGGTGCGTTCGATATCACTATCCAAGGTCAAGAAAAAGCGACTGATTTTAAACTGACTTCAAAAATCATCACCGATAAATTAGTACGTGCTTCTGATAACAGTGAATTAACTGTTGGTGTTAAATGGAATGGTACAGACTTAACTAGCTCAACAGAAACTACCATGGTTGACGTTGCTGCAGGTACAACGGCTGGTCTTGATTTCTTAGCTCAAGACGGTGCTTACAACGGTAAAGAGCGTGTAAGCGGTCAAAGCCAATTCACGTTCAATATTGCTTCCGCAAAAATCGCTGGTACTGATACTCAATTCTCTGATTTAGCTGATGGTTACTGGGATGGTGACGTTAAAGTTCAGTTTACTGCAACTTGGGAAGGCGACTTCACTAAAACACCATAAGTTACAAAGTAAGTATTTTAATAAATACGGGATGAGCGAATTTTCGCTCACCCTAAAGGATCCACGATGAAAAAAATAATATTAGCGTGTTTGAGTCCTTTGGTTTTTTATAGCCAATTTGCAGCAGCCATCCATGTCGGCGCCATTACTGAAACAATGCAGTCTGACCAAACTATTCTTGCTAAAGAAATTGAAAATAACGTCGAGCAAGCACGGTTAGTTGGATTGTCTATTGAACGTATTTCATCGCCTTTAGAAGATGGAAAAGTGATCCCTTTAGTTAATAATGAGATTTTGATCTCACCAGCAAACTTAATTTTACCCGGAAAAACCAAAGAAAATTTCAAGATTTTCTATAAAGGTCCTAGTGATAATCAAGAACGCTATTATCGCTTAGTTTGGCGTGATGATCCCGTGACTGAAACCGGATCAACACAGAGCTCAAAAGCAGCAACTGCGACCACATCAGCAATGATAAGTACCATTTTAGTCGTCGCTCCACGTCAAGAAAACTTCAGTTACCGTTTCGATAAAAGCACTCGTATTGTTTACAACACGGGGAATAGCTCATTCCGTACTGTCGCCACAGGCGATTGTATGCCTGATGCCGTGACAAAAAATGAAAATAATCGTTGTAGTGAACGTTATTATGTCATGCCAGGCCTTGGTGTTAAGTTAAAACAAGTCGATGTTCAAAGCAAAAGAGCAACTGTCGGTATTTGGCATAACGATGATTTTATTATTATAAATGGTGGTGTTTCAAAAAGTATGCTGACATTAAATGAAGCCATTATTGATGTAAAAAAAGGTTAAGTCGAAAGCTTTAAAATGGTTTTCAATCTTTTTTGAAAAATTACAACTCCTTCTAAAACCGCGCCTAATTCGATGCCTTATTTTGCAATTATTACCTTCAATACCTACAGTAAAAAATTTACCAATACTTTGCTTGCAGTTTTTAAAAGCAGTTATGAAACTGTCCCAATGATCACTTGCAATTCGGGTGTAGTGAATACCTAATTGTTTAAGCTTTGCCTTCAATCGTTGAACTGTAGCTAAGTCTCTTTTACCCCAAACATAAGCAACAATCTCACCTGTTTCTCGATGGTAGGCGTAAATAAGCCATTGTTTATTATTTTTATTTCCCACAAAAGTCCAAAACTCATCAACTTCAAGAGACTCATAATGACTTTGTTTAGGCTGAATTTGGTAGGTCGATTCGGTTAAAGTACGTAAAACTTTACCGATACTGATTCGCTCAACTTCAGCGATATCTCGTATACCACTACCTCTGACCATCAACTGTAATATTTTTCGAGTAATGCCTGAATGACATCCTAGATAGCTCAGAGCATGGTCACCAATAAACTGACGTTTACAGTCTTTGCACTGATAGTTTTGTTTCCCATCTACTTTGATGCCATTTTTCTTTATACTGTCACTGAGGCAGGTTGGACATTTGATTTCTAGAGTTATTCGCATTTCTCTATTTTATCAAAATTCAACCTGCTTTGTTTCAGCATACTTTTTGAAACACCACCTCTTTTCGCAGGTTGAGCCACCTCCGCGCTTCATCAGAAAACTGAAGGAACCTCCATTGAATCGAACTAATATTTTTTTGGTGAATCGCATTCTGACTGGTTGCCTGTCAGAGGCGGAGAATCTGGTGATTTTGTTTTTCGACGTGGTGACGGGCATGCCTTCGCGAAAATCGCACCTGCTTCCCGCCGCGGTGAGCTCGCTGGAGAGCGTGACCGCCTCATTTGGCTCAAAGGTCGAGGTGTGGCTTGCCCCGAGGTGATCAACTGGCAGGAGGAACAGGAGGGTGCATGCTTGGTGATAACGGCAATTCCGGGAGTACCGGCGGCTGATCTGTCTGGAGCGGATTTGCTCAAAGCGTGGCCGTCAATGGGGCAGCAACTTGGCGCTGTTCACAGCCTATCGGTTGATCAATGTCCGTTTGAGCGCAGGCTGTCGCGAATGTTCGGACGCGCCGTTGATGTGGTGTCCCGCAATGCCGTCAATCCCGACTTCTTACCGGACGAGGACAAGAGTACGCCGCAGCTCGATCTTTTGGCTCGTGTCGAACGAGAGCTACCGGTGCGGCTCGACCAAGAGCGCACCGATATGGTTGTTTGCCATGGTGATCCCTGCATGCCGAACTTCATGGTGGACCCTAAAACTCTTCAATGCACGGGTCTGATCGACCTTGGGCGGCTCGGAACAGCAGATCGCTATGCCGATTTGGCACTCATGATTGCTAACGCCGAAGAGAACTGGGCAGCGCCAGATGAAGCAGAGCGCGCCTTCGCTGTCCTATTCAATGTATTGGGGATCGAAGCCCCCGACCGCGAACGCCTTGCCTTCTATCTGCGATTGGACCCTCTGACTTGGGGTTGATGTTCATGCCGCCTGTTTTTCCTGCTCATTGGCACGTTTCGCAACCTGTTCTCATTGCGGACACCTTTTCCAGCCTCGTTTGGAAAGTTTCATTGCCAGACGGGACTCCTGCAATCGTCAAGGGATTGAAACCTATAGAAGACATTGCTGATGAACTGCGCGGGGCCGACTATCTGGTATGGCGCAATGGGAGGGGAGCAGTCCGGTTGCTCGGTCGTGAGAACAATCTGATGTTGCTCGAATATGCCGGGGAGCGAATGCTCTCTCACATCGTTGCCGAGCACGGCGACTACCAGGCGACCGAAATTGCAGCGGAACTAATGGCGAAGCTGTATGCCGCATCTGAGGAACCCCTGCCTTCTGCCCTTCTCCCGATCCGGGATCGCTTTGCAGCTTTGTTTCAGCGGGCGCGCGATGATCAAAACGCAGGTTGTCAAACTGACTACGTCCACGCGGCGATTATAGCCGATCAAATGATGAGCAATGCCTCGGAACTGCGTGGGCTACATGGCGATCTGCATCATGAAAACATCATGTTCTCCAGTCGCGGCTGGCTGGTGATAGATCCCGTCGGTCTGGTCGGTGAAGTGGGCTTTGGCGCCGCCAATATGTTCTACGATCCGGCTGACAGAGACGACCTTTGTCTCGATCCTAGACGCATTGCACAGATGGCGGACGCATTCTCTCGTGCGCTGGACGTCGATCCGCGTCGCCTGCTCGACCAGGCGTACGCTTATGGGTGCCTTTCCGCAGCTTGGAACGCGGATGGAGAAGAGGAGCAACGCGATCTAGCTATCGCGGCCGCGATCAAGCAGGTGCGACAGACGTCATACTAGATATCAAGCGACTTCTCCTATCCCCTGGGAACACATCAATCTTACCGGAGAATATCGTTGGCCAAAGCCTTAGCGTAGGATTTCGCCCTCTCCCGCAAACGACCCCTTGAAGCAGATAAAGATTTAAATGTTTTCTGCTGCGCTGTCACCTTTTGATCTACAACCTGTTTCACTTCAGGATTGTTCATATAGCGTTTTACATACTGATCACCATAGCGGGCTTTTGCTTCTCTAATTTTTAACTCTACATTCGATTTGCTATAAATCCCTGTCGCATAGGTTTCACCTTTTTTAGTAGTTTGACCTGTAATTTTAATTTCAGCGTCTTTAGGTAAATTAGTGCTTTTGAATAAGCCGTCTTTTTGACTGTAGGCTTCATTCAGCTTGATATAGTCACCTTGAGCAACTGATAGCCCATTTGCAGACTTAGCAAAATCCGCACCCAATTTACCTTCTATTTTTAGCTGTATTCGGACTTGTTTAGTTATTTCGTGCTTATCTAACTCTAATTCCTTACGGCTTAACTGGGCTTCATCAGCTTGATTATTGAAGTTCTTAACTTCGCTAGTTTTGTATGCTCCTTGATCGTCCACAATCTTATTTTCAAGATTTAATAATTGCTCTTTAACTTCACTATAAATTTGCAAGGCAATATCTTCTGACTGTTGTGGGTCATGATCTGTAACCTGCTTTACGAGCATCATTTCATTTTCAGTAACATTAATTAGCTCAAGGCAATCTCGGCTCTGACGAAACAATACTAAATTGAGCTTACCACTTACTTTAATCTTTGGTGGTGTTTCAAAAAGTATGCTGAAACAAAGCAGGTTGAATTTTGATAAAATAGAGAAATGCGAATAACTCTAGAAATCAAATGTCCAACCTGCCTCAGTGACAGTATAAAGAAAAATGGCATCAAAGTAGATGGGAAACAAAACTATCAGTGCAAAGACTGTAAACGTCAGTTTATTGGTGACCATGCTCTGAGCTATCTAGGATGTCATTCAGGCATTACTCGAAAAATATTACAGTTGATGGTCAGAGGTAGTGGTATACGAGATATCGCTGAAGTTGAGCGAATCAGTATCGGTAAAGTTTTACGTACTTTAACCGAATCGACCTACCAAATTCAGCCTAAACAAAGTCATTATGAGTCTCTTGAAGTTGATGAGTTTTGGACTTTTGTGGGAAATAAAAATAATAAACAATGGCTTATTTACGCCTACCATCGAGAAACAGGTGAGATTGTTGCTTATGTTTGGGGTAAAAGAGACTTAGCTACAGTTCAACGATTGAAGGCAAAGCTTAAACAATTAGGTATTCACTACACCCGAATTGCAAGTGATCATTGGGACAGTTTCATAACTGCTTTTAAAAACTGCAAGCAAAGTATTGGTAAATTTTTTACTGTAGGTATTGAAGGTAATAATTGCAAAATAAGGCATCGAATTAGGCGCGGTTTTAGAAGGAGTTGTAATTTTTCAAAAAAGATTGAAAACCATTTTAAAGCTTTCGACTTAACCTTTTTTTACATCAATAATGGCTTCATTTAATGTCAGCATACTTTTTGAAACACCACCAAATTTTGATAGACAGATTTACTTACATACTGATTATGATTATTCTCCCGAAAGCTCTGTTTCGTATGAGGGGTGGGTTGCTTCAGTTGGTGATTTTAGCTATTACATTCCCGATTCCAAAAATTATTGGATATCAAACGAGAAAAACTTCTGGAAAACTATGTACCTCTAAAGACCAATATCATGACTAAATGATTTTAGAGAAGTTAGTTTAGAATAGTTTTATTAGGGTATACCTCAAGAGAACCAGCGCTTAACAACTCAAAACAGCTTCCAGAACCACTTATAACAGACTACAATAAGAGAACCATTTAAAACAGACTGGTATCTCTAAAATGTTCTTACGCGCCTATCTACGAGCTTCAACTACTGAGCAAAATGCTGAGCGTGCAAAACAGTCGCTGATTAATTTTGCTGCCGACCACAATCAGAGAATCGCTTCCTTCTATATAGAGAACGAATCGGGTGCGACATTGCATCGACCTAAGCTAATGGAATTAATTTCAGATGCTGAAGAAGGTGACACTATCCTAGTCGAACAAATTGATCGGCTGGCACGACTGAAACAATCTGACTGGGAAACGCTAAAACATCTGCTGGCATCAAAAAAGCTGATGATCGTTTCGCCAGAATTACCCACCAGCTGGATGGCGTTTAAAAGTTCTGATAGCACAGAGTTCACAGCTTCCATCATCCAAGCCGTTAACGGAATGCTTCTTGATATGTTGGCGGCAGTCGCCCGCAAAGATTACGAGGATCGGCGTAGGCGTCAGCTGCAAGGTATCGAAAAAGCGCGAGCGGACGGAAAGTACGTTGGGCGTAAACCTGATTTGAAGAAACGTGCGAGTATTGCCTCATTGCTTCAAGCAGGGCAAAGCTATTCGAGTATCCAAGAAACGCTTGGTTGCTCGCGGCATTTGATTGCTGATGTAAAAAAAAGAATGGATGCGCTTGAGTCAGATAAAACATAGGTAGGTGGCCAATTTTACTTTGCCACTACAACTGGAACACTTAGACGATTGATAACCGTAATGGGTTAGAGTATAAGTTGAGTAGTCGTGTGTTAGCCGAGCACGTACGTTGGAATACATGATTCTATATTATCGACTACAACTTTTTGAATAGGAATTTTAATATGCCTCTGGATGATGAAGATAGCTGCTACATGTGTGAAGGAAAGGGAGTAGCTGACTGCTCACTTGAGTATGGTGGTCGCCACCCAGAAAGCTGCCCTGCTTGTGGTGGTACTCAAAAAGTAGCTCCGTGCCCATCTCAAGGCCATTGCGGCTCATCCCTGCAGAGTTGAGGCCTAGGTGAACGCGCAAGATCTTGCCATGGCGCGTGGCAATCTCGCCTGCCATGCGGGCGAAATCCAGGCCGCCCATCAATTCTTCGACATCATAGGTTAAAGCGGTCTCCATCTCGGCCAGCGTCGGGGGCAGACTCGACTCAGATCTGCGTTTTAGAGGAGCCCATAAGCAGGGGCTAGCACCCCATTCTCACTAGCTCGTGCAAAGTTTCTAGACTGTCTATAGGCAAAACACCCCATTTGCAAAGCGGCAACTCCTTTGCTATCATGCCGATAGGGATGAAGTACCTGTGATAGAGCTCACTTATAAGGTTTTTCTATAACAAGGCTCTAGCGTTTCAATGAAATAAAATGAGCACCTAAGTGCCGGAGATCTAAATGATAGGTTCCCAAGTTCACTGGAAAACAGCGACCGAGATCGCTGGATTGGTAAAATCCAAACAGATTTCTCCGCGAGAAGTCGTTGAAGGAACTATAGAGCTCATCGAGCAGCGCAATCCCAGCATGAATGCGGTTACATACAAGGCTTACGATGAAGCTCGCGTAAAAGCGGCAGAGCTTGAGCGGCACATCATGAATGGAGGACGTACCGGGGCGCTTGCGGGCGTACCGACGCTTATGAAGGATTTGTTTGCGGCCAAGCCAGGCTGGCCGTCTACGCTGGGCGGCATCAGCGCGCTCAAGCATCTCCGCGGCGCTGAGGGAGCGTGGTCGACTTTCCCATTGAAAATGTCTAATGAAGACAGTCTGCTGTTGGGGCAGACCAATAGTCCGGTATTTGGTTTTCGCGGGGTAACAGACAATAAATTCTTCGGGCCGACGCGCAACCCATTCAACCTCGACTACAACGCCGGTGGCTCATCGGGCGGAGCCGCGGCGGTTGTGGCTGACGGCATTGTGCCCATCGCTGGGGGCACTGATGCTGGCGGGTCAGTGAGAATTCCAGCGGCCTGGACCAATACTTACGGATTTCAACCTTCCATAGGACGTATACCTTTCATCAGCCGCCCGAATGCATTCCATCTGGCAACTTATATTTATGAAGGGCCCATCACACGAACTGTCGAAGATGCGGCATTGGCAATGAATGCATTGCACGGCTTCGATCGTCGCGATCCCAATTCACTACGGGTCAAACTGGATTTCACCTCCGCACTTGTCCAAGGGGTTCGCGGTAAGAAAATCGGCTTGACACTGGACTATGGCGTGTTCCCGGTTCAGCCAGAGATAAAGGATCTGATCAGCAAGACGGCGCAGGTTTTCACACAGCTCGGTGCGCATGTGGAATTTGTGGATTTGGGAATACCCTATAGCCAGGAACAGATGAGC